>JBHHUI010000885.1:0-1507 GCA_046753805.1 Anaerolineales bacterium | reverse complement strand
CGTTCGCCAATGGCGGCGGGCGCTTCATCACCCATGCGCCGACGGCGCATATCGTAGAAGCCGGCCACTAGCGCAGCCGTGATTCGTCGGTGCAATTGTGGAATTTGGAGACTGGAGAGGACACCAAGTACTAATCACCGGCGGCCTCGGGTTTATCGGTAGTAACCTGGCGATCCGTTGCGTTGAACTGGGCAGCGCCGTCACGCTACTGACCCGCTCCGAAGCAAAAGCACACAACATTGCCCCGGTACGGAAACGCGTCCGTGTCCACAACGCTGACCTGAGCGACGCCGATCAGCGCGAAGCCGCATGGAGGAAACTCCTACCCGGAAGTGACGTTGTTTTTCACCTGACCGCGCAGACCAGCCATATCGTATCGATGCAAGCGCCGCTGGCCGATCTGGAAGCCAACTGCAGCGTCACACTGAGTTTGCTGGAAGCCTGCCGAAGGTACGCCCCGGAAGCTGCCGTAGTTATGCCCGGTACCGTGACACAGGCTGGGCGCGTGGCCGCCGTGCCCGCCGCCGAGGATTTGCCCGACTTGCCTGTTTCCCTTTATGATGCCCACAAACTCACGTGCGAGAAATATCTGTACATCTACGCAAAGAATTACGGACTAAAGACGACGACGCTGCGGCTGGCCAATGTCTTTGGCGAACGACAACAGATGAACAACCCGCAACGCGGAATTCTGAACTTCATGCTAAAACGTGCCCTGACTGGCGAACCGCTAACAATCTACGAACCCGGCAACTTTGTCCGCGACTATTCGTACGTTCAAAACGTCGTCGACGCTCTGTTACTTGCAGCCGCTTCCCCGCATACCGCGGGACAATCGTATATCTTCGGTTCCGGCCAGGGACTTAAGTTCTATGAAATGATCGACATCCTTGTGGCGGAAGTGCGGGGCATTACGGGACAGCAAGCCACAGTGCAATGGGTGCCCTTCCCGGGTGAGGAAAAGCGCATCGACGCCGGCGACTTTATCGCCGACAATCGCAAGTTCCGCGCGCACACAGGTTGGTTGGAACGAGTCGACTTTGAGACCGGAGTGCAAAATACCATTTATTTCTACCGAGATCATCTGGACGCATACTTGTGAGTGCTGAACCTTATTCCGGTCGACGCGCGCTCATCACCGGCGGGCTTGGCTTTATTGGCAGCAATCTCGCTCATTATCTGGTGAAACACGGCGCCACCGTCACCGTCGTCGATTCGCTCGATCCGCGCGCCGGCGGCAAACTGGCTAACATCGAAGATATCGAAGAGCAGGTTGAGGTCATTGCCGCCGACATCGGCAACTTTGATTCGGTGGCAGGCGCAGTTGCCCGCTGCGACGTGATCTATCACTGCGCGGCGCACACATCGCATCCATACTCCATGCGCGACCCACAGCGCGACATCGAAGTCAACTGCATTGGCACGATCAATGTACTGGAAGCGTTGCGGCGCTTTCGCCCGGCCGCGAAGATGGTGTATGTCGGTACCAGCACACAAATCGGCGAGA
>JBHHUI010000884.1:0-1515 GCA_046753805.1 Anaerolineales bacterium | reverse complement strand
GAACTTCACATGGAATGATCAGATCCAGCGCACCCTTCGTTATACGGGCCATCACCCAGTCAAGACTCAGCTGCACCACATGTGGGCGGTTCAACCGGATTTCCTTTGGGGAGCCCTTCCCGATCATTACAATATAGTCATCAGGCAGTTTGTTCTCTGCTTTGTTCGTCGAGTATTCATTCGCCAGGTAAACGGGGATATCAGCGCCGGTAGCGTCATGTATAACTGTTTTGATACTCTGATAACGATTCGCGTACAGTCGATGCGCGCAGATAATGACCTCTTCCGCGTCGCCTCTGATCTTGTTGAGGACGCTGCAACTGCCATAGATGATTGGAGAGCCGGTCTGGGGATGGCTGTGCTTTATACATCCGCTGCCAACAAATGGGCATCTTTGGCTTTTCCATTGTTTGCGAGCAGCATCTGATGTGTCGTCTGGAGCGTATCCAAATATCTCGCATAAATCTTTGCCTTCCGCACGTGGCATGTTGCGCTCCCTATGCCTTGCTTATGTCTCTTGATTTGTCGCTATTGATCGCTCGATCCCAGGTTGTGCGAATGTCAGCGTCGCTCAGAGCGCTTTCGAGCATCCATCCCAAGGCGTGACTGCATTGCCAGCAAAATGTGGCGCTATCGACCGCAGCGATGCTATCTATTGGCGTCCATCGCTTCGCTTGCGATACGCCGTCGAGAGCAAGCACTAGAATTGCATCGTGTTTAATAGCGCGCAGGTTGTTGATGTGGACGGAAATTGGGTTTTCCGAAAACACCACATAGGCGTTCCGCAGCCTGAAGTCGGCCTGTTTCAACGCGATTGTCAGTTCGGCCCAGGCGTTGGGATCCCAATGATGGAATGTGAAGACGAGCCGCCCGGTGTCATGTTTGAGTATGCGTCCGCATTCGCCGAAGATGCCTCCCAATACCCGCATGAAGTTTGTGTCGTCGTTGCTTTGTTGCGTGGCCACGGCGCTGAGGGAGGTGTCGTAGGTCCAATTAGCTTCGCCGGGTAGCATCTTTGCCAGCCACACCCGAAAAAAAGCAGCCAGATCGCTGTATTGGACGCTGTCATAGTAAGGGGGGTCGGTGACGATAAAGTCCACTGAGTGATCGTCAACGAGTAACTGACGCGAGTCGCCCTGGATAAGCCAGAAATTCTGTTGCCCGGCAACCAACTCTGACTGATTGAACACTTCTGTGCCGCCATCGAACTCACCCGGAATCTGGACGAGTTGGGTTTTTCCGTCTGGACGAATTTTTCGTTCCACGGGTTGGAGAGACCATTTGCGTCCACGCTTGATTCGGTCGCGGAAGAGCAATCTTAGATTGCCCGACGACTCTTTTGGGTTGACCGGATTGTTCTCGGCGCATGTGTAGGGAAACGAATAGGCGTGGAGTGCAAACGTGTGCCGAATGGCGCCAGGGCGGCGTTTGTCGGCCCCTTTGTAGCCGCAGAGCATGGAATTGAATTCGAGTGACGTGGACACAAGCAATGCCAGATTAATCCGCGCAGCGCCC
>JBHHUI010000883.1:0-1517 GCA_046753805.1 Anaerolineales bacterium | reverse complement strand
CGCCAGACCCGGTTGCCGAAAGGCGTTGTCGAAACACTGTTCGACCAGCCCGCCTACGAAGGCGGCGGTCAGGCCGACCACCAGCCATCGGTCGGGGTCGTCCAATTGTAGACAGTGTGTAATATAGCGTCGTACGGCCATCAGCGTCGTGATGATGGCCCCCACGAACGCCGCGCAGCCGACGAGGCCAAGGTCGGCCAGCAGCTCCAAGAACTCGTTGTGGGTGTGCACCTCCCACTTGGTCTCGTTGTCAAACGAGACCACACTGGGGTCATCAAGCTGCTCGCGCCGCGCGATCTGGCCCGCGAGGAGGCTGTAGGCCCCGTCGCCGTGCCCCGTGATCGGCTTGGCCGAAAACAGCACCCAGGCGTAGGGCCACTGGTGTTCGAGCCTGGCACGGATGGAGTGCGGGCGGAACGATTGAACATATCGCGCGCCACCGAACGCCACGAGCAGCCCGGCTACCAGCACAACCGGGCGCAGCCGGCGGCTTGCGAGGAGCCACACCGCCGCGAAAAGCCCCGCCCCGATCCCGACCGCCGCGGAACGAGACCGCGTGAGCGCGAGGGCCACCACGATGACACCGGCCGCAGCGAGCAGCGCCAGGCCGCGCAGCATCCATCCTGCCGCGTCCGCGCTGCGGCGGCGTCGAACCAGGCCGGCGGCGATGAACGGGCCGGGCAGGAGACACGCACCGAACCAGAGCTGATTCCCGATCGGATAGCGCAGCGGGCTGCCCGGCACATTTCGACGCGTGTAATACCATAGCCCGATCGCGGCCGTCAGCGCCAACGCCGCCACCAACGCCGCTGCCAGCCGCCGCGCATGACGAGGTTGCAGAAAGACCGCGAGTGGCAGCCACCAGGCCAGGTGCAGAAAGCGGACGATCGTCTGCCCCGCCAGCACCCGTGGGGCATGCGAAAAGAAAGTGCTGATGATGCTGACGATGACAAGCAGAAGCCACCAGAAAAAGGGCGAGGCCGCCCGCCGGCGAATGTCCAGCAGGTCATCGAACGATAGCCGTGGTCGCCGCCCTCCGGTCAGGAGCCGAAGCCCGGCCATGAACGCGAGCGCGGCCGCCGCGGTGTAATAAACCAGGTTGCGAATCTCGATGCCCCGCTCCGTAGGAAACGCCCCGTCCAGCCCCAGCATCATCACCACCGGCTTGAGCAGCGATGTGTCTGCTTGAAGAGCATCGGAAAACTGCTGCGGACACGTCAACAGGCAGTCGCCGGCCAGCGCCGCCGCTGCGACGAGCGCGAGCGCGCAACTGGTGCGGCGGGCCGCGGAGGAGTCATTGGCCCAAGAGTCTCTTGCAGCATCCACTGTCATCTGTCAGACGCCCTCCCACGCATGCCCCACCCCCTCCGCAAATCGAGTACCAACCTTGCCATTGTCAGCTTTCAGTTTTCGGCTTTCAGTTTTCATCCGGGCGGCAACCCCTGCGTGGCTGGCCGTAGGCGTTTTGCCATCATACCATGTGTGCGTGTTTCCACGGGCTTGAGCGTGTTCGATCG
>JBHHUI010000882.1:0-1531 GCA_046753805.1 Anaerolineales bacterium | reverse complement strand
ATCGCCGACCACAAGGTGCACTTCGGCCCGTCGCAAGCGCGACCATGCGCCGGCAATCTTCTCCGTACCCCATAACCCGATCGGATAGATCGGCACGCCCGCGCGCCGTGACACAAAGGCGGTACCCGTCCGGCCCGGGAGGAGACCGCCGGTTCGGCTGCGCGTGCCTTCCGGCGCGATCCCGAGGATGCGGTCACGCTCCAGTTCGGCCAGCGCGGCTTTCATCGCCGCCCGATCGGCATCGCCGCGCCGCAGCCAGATGCCGCCCACGGCGTCCACGATCCAGCGCAGGAACAGGTTGCGGCGGTGCGATGCACCCACGAAACCGGTGACATCGCGCTCGCCCAGCACTGCAAATACCAGAGGCGGATCGAACAGATGGATATGATTCGTCACCATAATGTACGGACCCGTCTCAGGCAGACGGTCCACGCCGTGCATGTGCAGCCGGGTGAGCGCACCGAACAGAAACCGGATCGACTTGCGCACCAGCCGATAACGGAACGGCAGCGCCCGTCGCGGCGACGATTCGGCAACCGCGGCAACGTCACGCATCGGCCAACTCGCAACGCAAGAACCAGGCGCCTTTGCGCTGGTCCACGCCCTTCGGCGCACGGTCGTAATACAACTCGAAGAAACGCCCATCCGCAACGCGGACGCGAAAATAGAAGCGACCGACGCCCCACGAACCGCGCCTGGCTGCCCGCGCTGCGTGCGTCGGTTTCATGTTGTGCTCAAAGCGCCCGCGCCGGCTGACATCGCGCCACGCGTTGCGCAACTCCAGAATCCGATGGGTCTCGCCCTGCCAGATGAACCCATCCGGACAGCCGGGAGACTTTTCAAACGTGGGCGCCTTTTCAAACAGCACGTCGATCTGCTCGCCAATGAAGCGTACCGGGGTGAGCATGGAACCCCATTTTAGCAGTTGAATGTACACTTGGCCCGGCCGGCAATCGCCATTCCCACGCAGAGCGGAGACACCAGCATGTCTGTTACCGAGCACATCCCCATTGGGGCAAGCGCCACACGCACGATTACGGTTACGCACGATCTCACAGTTGCACACTTCCACGAGGGCATGCCGGAAGTGTACGGTACGCCCATGATGATCTACCTCATGGAGGTGGCTGCCACGGCGGCGATTCAGGAATACTTACCGGAGGGATGGGTATCGGTTGGGACGGCGGTGAATGTGCGGCATCTGGCGGCGACGCCGGTGGGGTTCAACGTTACCGTGCGCGCGGTTGTAACGGTCGTGGACGAACGCACCGTTACATTTGCGGTGGAAGCACGCGACGACGTGGAAACCATCGGAGAAGGCATACACGTGCGCGCACCCATCGACCTGACGCGGTTTGAAATGCGCGCCCAAAAGAAACGCCACGAATCCGACCGGTAATAGTGGGCGTGTTCGCCCTGTACATTTGTCCAGGCGCAGCCTCGCCCATAGAGCGCTGTGCTAACACTGCTCGCAGGGTAAACTGAGGGCATCGTGCCTTTCCAGGAGTCAACGCCATGAATCGTCATCTCC
>JBHHUI010000881.1:0-1535 GCA_046753805.1 Anaerolineales bacterium | reverse complement strand
ACTCAGATCGAGATCGGTGGCCTGGGATGGCAATACAGTGTCCAGACGGAGACCAACGGCGGTAGCACCTGGGTCATTCCGACTTTCGAGACTCAGGTACTGACGGCAATCGTGGGCGGGCCGCCCGGCGGCGGGCCGGTATCCGATTGGGGGCAGCCAGCGGACGCGTTTCTGACGGGCGGGTTTGAGGAGTTTGCAGAGAACAACGTCGGGACGATTAATCAGGACTTTATTAGTGGGAGTAACGAACAACGCCTGGAGTTTCTACGCAACGCATCGGCCTGGGACATGGTTCTGGCAGCCGGCCAGGGCATTGTCAATATCGTCAACCTGACCACGCAGGTGAACGCCGCTGCCCAAGAGCACGGATTTGGCATCGCGACGTCAGTGTATGTATACGAAGGCCGGCCTTATGCCCCTGGCTGCAACCTCCCGTCCTGTACCCCATCCACCGTTTTGCCTTGTAATGATCCAGCATGTTCCGGCGAGCCCGTAGTTGCCCGGCGCGAGGGATCAACAATGAGCGGCTTGCTGGATATTCCAACCGACCCTGGGCCGCCGCCCGTCGAGACGCCGCCGCCGGTATCCACGCCGTGGGTGGTTACCTATATCCCAACGGACTGCCCGGTGCCATTCGTTACTACGACGCCGCCGCAGGCCAACATCGCCAAGAACGGCCCGCCGTACCCGCTCGTCGTGGGCCAGGATCCGGAGCAGCGTGGCGTGGACGTGTCTGTTTCTGCGCGGTCATTCCCGGTCATCTACACCTGGTACGAGAAGGTTGTATACAGCGAGTTTGCGTTCAACCCTGCGACTGGCCGCGATGAGATTGTTCGCCAGTGGGAGGTGTGCGAGGAGCGCAGCGTCTCCTACGACGACCCCATTATCTCCATCAGCGCCTCGGTCTCACTGGACGGGGCTTCCCGCAGCTGGGTACTCGGTGAACTTAATGCCGTCTATCCAGGCGCATACCTGCACAACCCGGACATCGGCCTGGCGCCGAGGGGCGGCTGGGGCGCGGCCGGGCTGGGCACGTCGGTCGTGGGCGCGCTCATCGAACAGGTGCAGCTTGCCGATCCGGGCAACTGGAATCTGTCCGTAAGCGGCTCCACTGCTGGCACGCCGGTATCGGCGCCGCTCTCGTTTGGCGCGAGTAGCGACCTGCGTGTGTGGCTGCTACGCGTGTCGCTGACCGAATGATAGTCGCTCGGTCGGGTAGTCGGATAGTCTGGTTCTTAATCGACTACGTCGCTACTTCGCATGACTACACGACTGCCGGACTATGCGACTTAGCTGAATAAATGATGAATGTAGTCATCCAAGTTGGGAACATTGCAGTGGATGGCGTTGTGTACCTGACTAATGGCGCGTTGAGCCTCGTCTACTGGTTGTTTGAGCAATTGGCACCACTCGTCAGTGTGGGGGCGGCGTCTTTCATGGCCGCTTTTCTGGATTCCGAGGTGCAGCGCCGCGCCGGGTATCGACCGCGACGGGGAAGGCGCGATAGGGCGCAGATCGGCGAAGTCCCGCGCCAG
>JBHHUI010000880.1:0-1540 GCA_046753805.1 Anaerolineales bacterium | reverse complement strand
ATTCGATCTGGCAGTAATAATCATTGGGGGAAGGCAACTGTCACAGCATCAAGCGGCACCATTACGCTTGAATTGTTGACGGTATCAGGTACGCATTTGCAGCTTGGAAGTTGGCCAACCGCATTGGTACAGGGGGTACAAGCAGGGTGGACAATTCGCTATTCGTTGGATTGAGGAAACATCATGGCAATCGGATTAAGTGACGTTCTGCTCCACTGGAACCACGAGCACGGGCTGCTAACGCCGACTGTCGGTGGTCAGCCGACGTTTACGCGCGCCGGAAATGCGTTCGCGAAGGTGCCGGAGCCGTTTAATGTAGAACTGCTGACGGACACACCGAGGTTTGAGCCAAATGGGTTGCGTTTGGAGCTTTCACAACAGAATGAATTAACATCGCCGTTCAATCTGCAAGATTCTGGCAACTGGTCCAATGTGGTATCTCGTCTAACCCTATCCAATGCCATTAGCATGTTTGATGGACACACGGCGACCAAAGCGACAAATGCTGGTAACAGCAACGCGAGGCTAGAGCAGACCTTCGGCACCCTCACCGCTTCCGATGAGTCAGCAGCCGTGCTGATAGAAAACGTCGATGCAACGATCACGGAATTTTGGATATATGACGGAACAGCGCCGGGTCCGGTAATGAAGGTCCGGTACACATGGGCGACTGGCGCTGTGACTGAGGTGAACAATTCCCAAGGCACGCCAACCGGTTATGGCGCTATCGATGATGCTGACGTTGGGCCAAACGGGGGCAAGGTTGTTTTGTTGTGGGGGATTGGTACCCCTGATAATTCGGGCAACTCTCGCCGTTTGGGTGAGCATAAGACGAATAAACCGCCTTTTCTTCCGATCGTCAAGGTATCCTAAGGGTGATGCGGCGCGATCCGCTGCCTGAATCGATGCGCACTGTGGTCTCTGAAGACGGTCGAGCGTCCGCCTGCTGATCGAAATGTCACCCGTGAGTGCCCGATTCCTGGCTTCAAACCGAATGCGCCCCTGCCCGGGGGCATCACGGAATTCAAAGGAGTGCGGTAGCCGGGTCGGCCCAGCCTGCGGGCGGGGAGCGGTTGCGCGTTTCGTGGGATCGATCCAGCCCGAGGTGTTCCAGGATCTTTTGGATGACCGCTGGATCTTCGATACTCGCAATGATCTTCACCGGACCGCCACAGCGGTCGCATTTCTCGATCTCAATGGCGAACACACGCCTCAACCGCTGGGCCCAGGTCAGCGCGTAGGTCCTGGGTTTCTTGCGCTCTCCCTCGGCGGCGCGCGGCGCGGGTACCACGTACCGGCGCAGTTTGCTATTGGGTGAGAAAACTCCATGAAACCGTGTCAGGTTGACCCTGGGTCTGGGTACCAGCGCCGCCAGGCGTCCCATGAACTCCATCGGGCTCAGGACTACATGCGTTGTACCGTCATCATAGGGTGTCTTCAGGGTCACGATCACATCGCCGCTGCTGGCTACAGACAGGCGCTCCTCGGCAATCGCCGGCCGTGTGACATATCTGCACAGCCGCTCGAGCTTCTTCCTCTG
>JBHHUI010000879.1:0-1541 GCA_046753805.1 Anaerolineales bacterium | reverse complement strand
CGCCTGCGTGGGGTGTTCGCCGATGCCGTCGCCGGCGTTAATGACCGGCACGCTGGCGGCCTCGGCTGCAATGGCCGCCGAGCCTTGCTCGGGGTGCCGCAGCACAATCACATCGGCGTAGCACTCCAGTGTACGGATGGTGTCGGGCAGTGACTCACCCTTCGCGACGGACGAATACTGAACATTGTTGATGGGAATAACGCTGCCACCCAGCCGCTCCATCGCAGCCAGAAACGACGACGAGGTACGGGTTGACGGCTCGTAAAACAGGTTGGCGAGTATCTTGCCTTTTAGCAGATCGATAGCCCCAATGTGTTCGACCATCGTGCGCATGTTTTCGGCTACATTGAAAATGTAATCGAGATCGTAGCGGCCAAACTGCGAAACCGATAACACATCCTGGCCGTAAAAGCGGCTGTCGCTGCGGTCGCCAAACGGCAGGTGGCTGTCGTGGACGTGCGGCTCAGAAAGCGGAATCCCGGTTTGACTCATGTCAGGCTCCTGTGCTCGTGTTCTTCAACAGCTGCGTGGATGCATTTTCCATCGCCGGGCGCGGCGAGAACGATCCCGTTTTCAAAGGCAACCTGGCCGCGCAACACCACGCGCACAACGCGGCCGCGCAGCCGCCAGCCTTCAAACGGAGTCCATCCGCAGCGCGATTGCATTTCCGCGGCGTGGACTTCCCATTCCAGGTTCAGGTCAATCTCAGTCCACGTATCGGGCTGTTCCGGCAGGTCGAAAATGCGGCGGGGGTTTGTGTGCATGCGTGCAATCACGTCGTCGATGGTCAGGTCGCCGGCATGGACAGCCAGCAGCAGCAGGCCAAGCGCCGTTTCCAGTCCGGGGAAGCCGGGCGGCGGCGACTCGCCGTCTTTCTCCGCCGGCAGGTGCGGAGCGTGATCGGTGGCAAAGCAATCAATGACGTCCATATTGTCCCATAGCGCGCGGCGGTCGACCTCAGTAGCCAGCGTTGGGCGCACTTCGGCGCGCCCGCCACGGGGTGCAGTGGGCTGACCGGGCGGCGAACGTTCCGCCGAAAGGAAAAGATGGTGTGGGCAGACCTCGCAGGTGACAGCCAGCCCACGCTCTTTCGCCGCCCGGATCATTTCGATCTCGTCTTTGCGACTCACGTGGCAAATATGTACGGCGCGTCCGCTCAATTGCGCCGCCAGGAGCGCAGCAGCCGCCGTGCGCCCCTCGGCGTGGACCGCCAGCGGCCGGTCGGCCGGCCAGCGCGCCATGTGCGCCATGAGCGCCTCGAGATCGTCCAGCCGCAGCGGACCAAACGTCTGGTCAAGGTACATCTTGAGGCCACAGCAGCGGCGCGCGAGCGCCGCGGCCGATTCAACGTTGTCCGCGCCCGCGCCAAGGTAAATGCCATAATCACAGCGCGCTTTTGCCCGCGCCGCGTCATGCGCCGTGGCGAGCGTCGCCGCGTCGGTGATCGGCGGCGACGTATTCGGCATGGCAAGTACGAGTGTGAAGCCCCCCGCAAGCGCGGCCGCCGTCCCGCTGTCCCAGTCTTCTTTGTGCGTCTGACC
>JBHHUI010000878.1:0-1545 GCA_046753805.1 Anaerolineales bacterium | reverse complement strand
CTTGTTCTTTCTATTGTTTAGCCTGCCGGCGCTGGCCTGCGGCGGGGGGAGCACGGGTCCGCCGACCGAAACGCCAACTCTCACCGAAACGGCCAGCGTCACGCCGTCCCTCCCTGCGCCCACGGCGACGTCGCAACCGGCCACAATCCCGCCGCCCACTGTCGAAGCTACGCCGCCCACGCCCGCAGGCGCGACGGTTTCCTACAATGGCATCAGCTTCAACCTCAACCCCGCCCTGGGCGACACCGCCTACGTGCACGACGAGCAAATGTACGGCAGCGAGGTCAATTACACGCGCTTCACCTTCGCGCCGGAAGGCTGGTGCCGGGAAGTCGGGTGTGTGGAGGTCTATCCAACGACAGACTACCGGGCGGCCTTCCCCGACCAGCCCTTCCCCCCGCTCGGCGCAGCTACGTTACTGCGCGCCCAGCAGCAGTCGCTCGACTTCCAGAACGGGAGCGGCGCGCGCGCCATACGGATGTACGGGCAGGCCGCCTACTTCGCCAATAATGAATCACTCGTATACACCTTCGCCGGCTTCACCGCCGACGACCAGTATTACGTCTTCGTCGAAATCCCCATCGATGCCCCGCTGCTGATGAGCGCCGCCGACCCGGCAACGAACACAAACCCGGCGGCCCAGTTGCCCCAGGCGGGCCAGGACGAAGCAGCCTACAACCGCGAAATCGAGCAGCAATTGAACCTGCTCGCCCCCGCAGACTTCACACCCAGCCTGAGCGCGCTCGACGCGCTCGTCGCCTCGCTGCGAATTGAAGCGCCCTCGGCCGATACGCCCCCGGCAGAGATCGCCGCTCCTTTTCGCCAGGTCGTCAATCTAGACATCGCGCTACCGCCGGGAAAGATCGCCGGGATGCACGCCGCCCTTGACGGCAGCGTGTGGGTGTTCACAGAACACGGGTTTGGCCGGCTGCAAGATGAGCGGTGGATTCCAGAACCGCTAGGCTCAGCGCAGACGCCCGTCGGCGTGGACGACGCCGGGCGCGTGTGGGTGCTGACCGACGGACTGATGTACGCCCGGGACATCGCAACGGACGAATCGGTAGCCGCCAACGACGGCTGGTTGCCCAATCCCAACCCAATCGGGCTGGCCGGGCGCGGCGTGCACACCGACGCCGCCGGGCGCGTCTGGCTGGCAACGTGGGACGACGTGCGCATGTTCGACGGCCGGCGCTGGACGGTCTACGCCCCGCAAGACATGGGCATGGCCGCGCCAGAGGACCCAGATTATTTCACCCCCTACGCCCTGGAGGTGGCTCACCAATCCGAAACCTTGTGGGTGGGACGCTGCGATTGGGGCGGCCCCGGCCCGGTGGGCGGCGGCGGCGCGCGCTGGTGGGACAGCGCAGCCTGGCAGGGCGCGGACTCACCCGTCGCCGAGGGCTGTGTGCTCGCCATTCAGGAAGACAACCAGGGGCGCGTCTGGGTGGGCGTGGACGCCGACCTATGGCGCTACGACCCGGTCGCCGGCGAGTGGCAACGCTTCGCGCCGCCGGAGTCGTCCGAAGGCTATCGCTTTGGCTACAT
>JBHHUI010000877.1:0-1546 GCA_046753805.1 Anaerolineales bacterium | reverse complement strand
CACTCGAAGACCTGCTTGCGTGCCCGGCGGCCGCGGTAGTCGTAGGCGAACACCAGCTTCTTCACGCCGACGGCCGGCGCCCCACCGTACGCTCCTGCTGCAGACGTGGCGATCATCGTGACACTATCTCGCATCGGCGATAGCGGGCGCGGCACTCCCTATCGCACCATCCTTCATCGCGACTGCTTTCGCCCGCCTGAAAGTCACATAGTATCGCGCCAGAAGGACACAGTACCAGCCACCAAAGAGGAGCAATGCAGCGGTCGGCGGCAGGATCATTGCTGCGTACTGTTCCGCGGTCAACATCAGCCCACCCCTGAGGAACACGATATCGATGACAACTATACGCAGCGCAACTGCACACGTCAGCCCCCACAAGACTATTCCTGTGGGCCTCATCAAAGCTGGCGGCGCTGCTCGCCTGGCGAGATGGTGAAGATAACGAAGTGTCCCTTGAATCGCGCACAACTCACATAGCCCCAGGAGAATCGCCACAGCCGACCAGCCCAGGCGCGCGAGACAGGAGATACCAGCAATGATAAGACCGACGAGCGCCACGATCGTGAGGAAGCGGCGTAGCGCCCAAACGTCGCGCTGTTGTGCGCCGCCGGGATCAGTGGTCATCAGCAGGAAAATCGAAGCTGCTCCGACAAATGCCTCAAGCATGCGAGGGACAAGCAGAACAGCAATCGGAAACCGAATGCTTGCCGGCGCGGATTCGCTGAGCAACGCCATGACTGGAAGATACTCGGTCGCCGAACGTAGCGCAGCGATAGGAACATTCATCAGCATAAGCAGCACGGCCAGCGACAATCTCCCGATCCACACAGGGTGGGCGAATTGCAGACGCCGTTCGTGCTGGGATCTGGCGACCACTTGACCGCACTCGGGACAGGGAGACTCAGAGCGAAGAAGGCGCAAATCGTATCCGCACCTGACGCACGGCAACTTGTTGTTGCAAGCGTTCGCCAGGCACGGCGGCGTGACATCTGTTTCCATCGTCGTTACCTAGACGCCATGCGGCATTGCGTTCAAGGCGCCGAGCCGATAAACCGGCCATCTGGTTGACAGCCACAAATGTAGCGTCTTGTCTTCCAAACGACCATGGAGTCACCAGCCCATCCGCCGCCCCCGGCACCACTGATGGTATCGCAGTATTGAGAGACAAGACATATATGATGGCAATTGTTCTTGCACTTCTTCCCAAGATTAATACATGCGCTCATGCCAACGACACGGCGGAAGGGCCACGGGTACCAGTCGTAGCAGGTTTTCACGCAGATGGGTCGCGTATATCTCGTGTGGATGTCAAGAGAAGTCGGCGATCCAGTCGCGTCGGCGAAAAGCACCGGGCTGGAACTGAACGACGAGTATCGGTTGCCGGGAACGGCACTCACACTGAAGCTGGCGTCCGGTGAGAGCAGTGCCCAAATTACCAAGTTGTAAAAAGTAGACATGCGGCCGGGGAATCCGTACCGCGCGGTGCGTGGCGAGACTCGGGACAGGCTGTGGTCAGCCAACGCAGGCGTCTGCTCGCTGGCGCTCG
>JBHHUI010000876.1:0-1549 GCA_046753805.1 Anaerolineales bacterium | reverse complement strand
GTCGAACGTCTGAACGTCGAACGTCTGAACGTCGAACGTCTGAACGTCGAACGTCGGAACGTCGGTTGACATTCGACCTTGGACGTTCGACATATCTGGAATCAAACATGGACTTCGTTGATAACTATCTCTCCGAACTTGAATCCGTTATCCATAACCTCTCGCGTGACGATGTGCGGGCTGTTGTGGATGCGCTGCTGGAAGCGCACCGCGCCGAACGACAGATTTTCATCATTGGCAACGGCGGCAGCGCTGCTACGGCCTCTCACATGATGAACGATCTGAATAAGCTCACGATTGTACCCGGGCAGCTTCGATTTCGATCCATTGCGCTGTCTGATAACGTGCCGCTGATGACGGCCTGGGGCAATGACGCCGCCTACGAAGATATATTCGCCGAGCCGCTGCGCAATCTCATGCGCACGGGCGATGTGCTCATCGCCATTTCCACCAGCGGGAACTCGCCCAACGTCGTCAAAGCCGTCGATGTCGCGCACGCCGAATTCGGCGCGCAGGTGATCGCGTTTACCGGAGACAAGGGCGGCCGGCTGGCCGAACAGGCTGATCTGCTGGTACGCATCCCCAGCGACCACATTGGTCAGCAGGAAGACGGTCACATGATCCTCGACCACGTGATCGCCAACGCATTGCTGGACCGCCTGCAGCAGAAGCATTGACGTCTGCAGTGGACCGGCGCGCGTCTGTGGAACTATCCGTCATCGTTCCAGCATACAACGAGGCCAAGCGCATCGGTCCCAGCCTGGCCGCGATCATCTCGTACCTTCAAACCCTCCCGACCACATGGGAACTGCTCGTCGTCAATGACGGCAGCCGGGACAACACCGCAGCCGTCGCCGCCGAGGCGCTGGGCGATTGCCCCACCGCGCGACTGATCGACTACGCGCCCAACCGAGGGAAGGGATACGCGGTTCGCACGGGCGTGTTCGCGGCCGCCGGACGCTGGGTCATATTCCTCGACGCTGATCTGTCCACGCCGCCGGAAGAGATCGCAAACGCGCTGCAGCAATTGCACGCCGGGGCGGATGTCGTCGTCGGGTCGCGGGTGCACCCGCAGGCTCGGATCGAGCAGCCGCCGTCCGCGTACCGGCGGCTGGCGACGGCCGTATTCGATCAGGTCAAGTATCTGCTGGTCGGGCTGCGTGACATCGCCGATACACAGTGTGGCTTCAAAGGCTACCGGCGCGGGGCCGTGCGGCCACTATTCGAGCGCGCCGTGGTAAACCGTTTCATGTTCGACGTGGAGATATTGTTTCTGGCGCAGCGCGCCGGCCTGCGCGTGGTGGAGATGCCCGTGCGCTGGCGCGCCGCGCCCGGCAGCAAAGTGCGGTTCTTGGAAGGAGTCGTTTCCATGATCCGCGACCTGCTGCGCATCCGCTGGGCGCACCGGGGATTGGCACAAGAGAGGATAAGCGAGAAACCTTAGGATAGGGGTAGTCATGCCATGGGCCCCCCCGCCCGACGGGCGCAGTTCACTTGTCTTACGCCAAGTAGTGTGATACGATAACACTATCATATAATAGTGAATGGA
>JBHHUI010000875.1:0-1550 GCA_046753805.1 Anaerolineales bacterium | reverse complement strand
GGAGATGGAAGCGATCCGCTTGTTTTCGGAATGTGAAGGCATCCTGCTCGATCCGGTCTACACCGGGCGCGCGGCGGCCGGCATGATCGGCCTCATCCGGGAAGGAGCATTCAGCTCTGGCGAGCGGATCATCTTCTGGCACACCGGCGGCGCGGCGGCGCTGTTTGCTCCGCAGTATTCAGAGCGGCTGGCCGACTTCAATCTTGCGAGCTAGGAAACTCGTACACGCCCAACCACGACTCGCCGCCGGGACGCAGATAGCGCGCGGCGCTGGCCGGGTCGAGGCCCAGCACAGCCGCCTCGGCATCGTCGCGCGGATGGTCCAGCACCAATAGCGCGCGCCCCGCGTGGGGGGGCGGCCACGCGCCCGCCAGAATTTCATCCGCCGAATGGTATTCCGCCGTCACAGAGCTTTCGAGCGAGAGGTACGCGGAAATCTTCTGCCAGCTCCCCAGGTCCAACGACGAAACCCGGACCGCCTCACGCTCAGATTCCAGGTCGGCTGCCAGTTCCCGAAACCCATAGCCTGAAGGCCATCCGCGAATGTACTCCCATTCATCTCGATCCGGGAGCACAAGCGCAGCCGGATGCTGCCAGGCCGCCCATGTGAATCCGGCCGTCGGAGCCAGCAGGGCCACGCCCAGCAGGGCCGCGAGCAATGCCGGCGCGCGCCCCCACTGTGCGAGTCTGGTCGCTGCCCACCCGGCTCCGCCGGACCCCAGGGCTACCAACATCGGCAAATAGACCAGGGCGAACCGCGCTTCGACGAATCCCACCGACGTCCGTGCGATCAGAACTCCCAGTGTGGGGAGCAGGACGAGCGTCACGAACAGACCGACGCGGACGTTCGCCACAATCGCCAGCGCCGCACACAGCAACATTGCGATGAGCAACGGCGGCGTCACGAGCACCCAGAAATAGTTCCACACGATCGGCCCGACTACGCCAAACTGCGTGACCAACTCCGAAAGGCTCTGGGTCTTCGAAGTCAGGAGGTCGAGGCCGAGATCGGACCCGAAGACCGTGTGTAGCACGACGTAGAGCGGCAGGAGTATCCCGCCCGTCGCCAGGTATCCGCGCAGCGCGCTGGCGATCTGATGCCGCCGCTGTGTTCGTCGCAGGAACACCAGCACCGCGAGGGCCGGCGCCGGAACGAAAATCAGATTGCTGATCTTGACGGTGATCGCCGCAGCCAGCGCGCAGCCCGCCAGCACCGACCATCGTCTACGGTGGGGGCGTTGCGCCAACCGCACGCTGTACACCAGCAGCAGGAGAACCGCGGTCGGCGAAAAGCTATCCGCCAGCGCCATCCGCTCAAAGAACACGGCAAATGGCAACAAACTGTAAATCACACCGGCAACCACCGCGGCAGCGTTCGAGAAGCTTGATCGCACAAACGCGGTCAATGCAGCGAACCCCAGCGTCGTGATCAAGATGGTACTCGCGCGCATGATCCAGGCTCCGCCCACGAACGGCCAGAACACCGCGCCCCACCACACGTTGAGAAGTCGCCCATCAGAGGCTGCATGGAACGGCTGCATCGCCCACAC
>JBHHUI010000874.1:0-1554 GCA_046753805.1 Anaerolineales bacterium | reverse complement strand
GTTCAAGTTTGTGGGTGTGGCCTTCATGTTTATGGGCATCATCAACGGACTGGCCACGATCATTTTCGCCCTGCGCTACCAGCAAGAGGCGATCCCGCAGGTGGCGGCGAAGCTACCGGCGACGGCCCCCGCTGCGGCTGACTAGCGGCGGCGCGAAACAGAGCGATAAGAGACATCAAGGAGTAACGACGATGATGGAAAAGATGCAGAACGCGATGATGGCGAAGTACAAGATGTTTGGCTGGTTGGGACTGGTCATCGTGCTGATCGCCTTCCTACTGGCGTTGAATGTGGGCGGGGCCAACGCGACCTTTTTCTCGGTGAGCAAGGCCACTCGCGAGGGAGCCGCCGTGGGCGACCTGCTCGTGGACGCGCACGTAAAGGCGAAATCCCTCGCCTGGTGGGTGCCCTCGTTCAAGTTTACGGGGCTGGGCATCATGTTGGGGGCGATCACGATGGCGCTGGGGCTGATCGCGACGACTCTACGCAATCTGGGCAAGGACGTGATGGCCGGCTGGCCGGACAACCTGGACCCGGGTACGCCGCCCAAGCCGCCGGCGGCCAAGTTGTTCCCAATGATCATGATGATGGGTTGGATGGTGTTCCTGGTCGGACTGATCTGGGCCTGGGGCACAACGGGCATGGTTGGCGCGTATTGGAACCACTCGATTGCAAACGAGTTGAATCCGGCGCAGCCCGGCTCCGCGTTGCTGACGACGCTGGGGGTCATCAAGGCCACTGCGCCGTGGCTGGTGTTCCTGCGCATGACGGGGATGGCGTTGCTGTTCACGGCGATCACCGTGGCGCTGACGGTCGTCATCCGCACGTTGCAACACCAGGAGCAAAACCTGATCGACTTCATCCGCGCCCGTACCGGCGGCTGAGGTGTAAGACGGGAATCGCGGTCTTTCCCCCCTGTCATACCGCACCGGGTCCGCCTACGATCGCAGTGGGCGGCCCGGGGCGGCGCATGTGATGTTGCCGGCCGGTATAGGCCGGCATCCTTCCTTTAAAACAGTTTCCAGGAACCAGGCTGAGGTCGGGTAAGAATGCTGTTCGTGTTGCGCTCTATGCAATTAGACGGTGACGACCTATGAATATCAAGCCATCCTTTCTCTCCCTGCATGGTCACTTCTATCAGCCCCCGTATGGCGATCCCTTTGAGCGCCGGGCCGAGAACGCCAACGCCTCGCAGAGTTGGCATGAAGCCGCCAACGCCAATTGCTATCACCCGAACGCAGCGCTCGGCAATTTCGAGCGCATTTCCTTCAGCGCCGGCAACGCGCTGCTGAGTTGGTTGGCAATTCATGACCGCGAAGTCTATCAGCGCATCCTCATGAGCGACCGCTTGCTATTCGACATGGGACGGCATGGCAATGCAGTGGCAGTACCGTTGCATCACACGCTGCTGCCGCTCGCCGACATGCGCGACAAGTTAACCCAGGTGCGCTGGGGGATCGCCGATTTTGTGCACCGTTACGGGCGGCGGCCGCGCGGCAGGTGGCTGCCCGAAATGGCGGTGGACATGGAAACGCTCGCGGCGCTACACGACGC
>JBHHUI010000873.1:0-1554 GCA_046753805.1 Anaerolineales bacterium | reverse complement strand
CACGCGGCCCCATACGTCGACGCAACAATGATCAGCCAGCGGCGAATGCGTTTCCACGTCATCATGATCGCCCGACGTTATCCCCAGCGCCGCAACCGGTCAATCGGTTTCGCAAAGCCGGCGCATCAAACGTGTAGGGCCGCATCAGCGGGACGCATTCGCCAACTCAGAACCGCCGGCGCAAGCCTGCGGACCCCGCCGCCAAGATGCCACACCGCCCGTCAATTCCCCGCCGGTCGACCCCCCTTGCGCGGATCGGAGCCGCCGGTCCAGCCGTGGCTCGTGCGCAAAACGGCCTGCACGATGCCGGTCTTTCGTTTCGACGCAATCTTGTGGCCGAGCTGCTTCAACCGATGCGCCAGCTCAGCCGAGGGCGCTTCATCAAAAAACACGCGGTCCGGCTTCCACTGATGGTGCGGCCGACGTGCCGTCATCGCTTGCTCGAGCGTGTGCCCGAGAACTGTCACTTCAAGAAGCACATGCAGCACGGAACTGATAATGCGCGGCCCGCCGGAAGCGCCTAGCACGAGAAAGGGCCGGCCCTCTTTCAGCACGATCGTCGGCGACATGCTCGATAGCGGCCGCTTGCCGGGGGCGACGGCGTTTCGGTCCGATTGAACCAATCCAAACGCGTTGGGCTTGCCGGGCTCGGCCGCGAAATCGTCCATCTCATTGTTGAGAATCAGCCCCCATTCATCCACGGCCGCCAACGACCCGAAGGCCGTGTTGATTGTCTCCGTGCTCGCCACGACCATGCCCCGGCTGTCGACGATAGAAAAATGCGACGTGCCCGCGTCATCGGGAAGCGACGTGACACCGTAACTGCTGAGGCTCAGCGTCGCTGTTGCGCTGATGCGCGCGGCGAGTTTGGCCGCGTACGCCTTGGACGTCAGCAGGGCGGTCGGCACGTCGACAAAGTCCGCGTCGCCACCGTACCGGCTGCGATCGGCGAAGGCGTGCTTCATCGCTTCGATCTCATAATGAACAGCCAGACCGGCGTCACTTTGGGCGATACGCTTGAAGTCCACGGCCTCCAAAATATTCAGCGTTTCGGCTAAGGCGATTCCTCCGGAAGACGGCGACCCCATGGCGATCAACTCGTATTCATAAAAATGCGCGCGAATCGGCGTCCGCGATTGGGGACGATACCCGTCAACATCGGCCGCGCGCAAAATGCCTCCTGCGGCGCGCATGGTATGATTCAGCGCCTTGGCGATCGCGCCGTGCACGAACGATTCGCCTCCGCTCGTCGCGATCTCGCGCAACAGGCGCGCCAGCGCCGGCTGCCGGAGTACCTCACCATTGTGGCGCAGACTTCCGCTACGCAGATGGGTGCGAAAAACGTACGCACACGACTCACGCAATGCCGGATACCGATTGTAGACTTCGAGGGTCTCTCGTGCGGCAGTTACATAATGGTCGTCAACTTCAAAGCCCTCCTCAGCCAGCGCGAGCGCGGGCGCGACGAGCTCCGTAAGCGGTTGCGTACCGAACCTGGCATGAAGCGCTATGCGCCCGGCCACCCAACCGGGCACGCCGACGGCCAGAACCCCA
>JBHHUI010000872.1:0-1562 GCA_046753805.1 Anaerolineales bacterium | reverse complement strand
GAGAAAAAAGAGATACTGGAAAAGCTCGGGGAATACGACGAGGGGAAGCTCGCGCAACTACGTGAAGTTGGAGCGATTTGAAAAACGGAATGACCACGAAACCCCGGGTCCTCACCAGTGGCGGCAGAAATGAACCGGACCCTACGCATCCGCCCCGGAGGAAACGCGCGGGAGCCAGAACCAGATCAGTAATCCGGCGACCACTGCCAACCCGGACCCGAAGAAAAACGGCGCGGCTGCGCCGAACCCGCTCCAGCCGCCGGCCCCCTGCCAGAGCAATCCGGCGATGAACGAGGCCGGGAACGCCGTCAGCCCCACGGCGGCGTTGTACACGCCGTAGGCGCGGCCACGTTGCTGCGCCGGGACCAGGTCTGCTACGAAGGCTTTGGCAGTGCCCTCCACCATGCCGTAGTACAAGCCGTAAAGCGCATAGAGCGCCCACACTTGCCAGCCGGCGCCCGCCAGCGCAAAGCCCAGATAGATCAGCCCGTATACCAGCCAGCCGCCGAGGATCAACCGCCGCCGACCCATGCGGTCGGAGAGCGCGCCGGCCGGGCCTGAGATCAGGCTGTAGATCAGGTTAAATGTGATCAGCATACCCATGATCGCCAACACGCTCAGCCCGCGCTCCTGGGCGCGCAGGATCAGGAACGCATCGGATGAGTTGCCCAGGGTGAACAACACGACGATGATGAGAAACGCCTTGTAACGTCCGTCAAACGAGCGCAGAGACAGCTGCACCTGCGCCGTCGAAGTTTGAACCACCTGCGCCTCGCGCGCGCCGAGTGCGATGCTCAACACGCCGAGTAAACCGGGCACAATACTGAAGAGTACGACCAGTTGGAATGTATCGCGCGTGAGCGTCTGCAGCCCGGCTTGTGCAGCCCACACCACCAGCACAGCAATGATCAGCCCCACCATGGCGCCGGCTGTGTCGCCCGCGCGGTGCAGTCCGAATGCGAGGCCGCGCTGCGTATCGTCGATGCTGTCGGCGATGAGCGCATCGCGCGGCGCGGTGCGGATGCCCTTGCCCACGCGGTCGGCGAAACGCACGCCCAGCACCCAGCCCCACGTGCCGGCGAAATACAGCAGCGGCTTGGCAGTCGCCGAGAGGCCGTAGCCGACGACGGCCAGCCGCTTGCGCAGTCCGAGCCGGTCGGAGAGGTAGCCGGAGTACACTTTCAGCAGGCTAGCGGTCGTCTCGGCGATGCCTTCAATCAGGCCGATGAGTGTCGTGCGCACGCCCAGCACGTTAAGCAAGAAGAGCGGCACCAGGTTCAGCACCATCTCGCTTGAAACGTCTGTAAAGAAGCTGGTCAGCCCGAGCGCCCAGACGTTGCGGGGTAGGTTCCGGACGCCACGGGTCGTCGCTGGGTTGGATCGGTCAGACAGGTTCGGCTCCCGGCGCGCCGCCGGCAACCGCGCGCAATAGTTGCTGGCGATCGACAATGCCGACCGGACGGCCCTGCTTGTCCACGGCGATAAAGCGTTTCCGTTGCTGCGCGAGCATCTGTTGCACGGCGGCGACAATCGGCGTTTCGGGCGGCCCGGTGAGTACGCCA
>JBHHUI010000871.1:0-1565 GCA_046753805.1 Anaerolineales bacterium | reverse complement strand
AAGGTGGCGCACGGGTGTCTCCGGCCCCGGCGCGCGGATGTCGAAATCCCGCATCAGCCGGCGTGCGTGGCGGCGTATCGCGCCATGGTTGAGGAATGGCCCGTGGGCGAATGGCGACCGCCGGTGCAGGCCCAGCACCAGATTGCGCTGCAGTGAGTCGCTCATCATCAACCCGCGCAGTTGTCGATCTTCCGCGATGTGGCAGCAGCCGCAGGCGTTGATCTCGCGCGGGTGGCGGTTTGTCAGGTTGCGTCCGTTGGCGGTGATGCGGCCGCGCTCCACCCGTCGCAGGCCGCGCAGCGCCTGCACCAGTTCCATCTGGCCGTTGCCTTCCACACCGGCGACGCCCACGATCTCCCCGGCGCGACATTCCAGATGCAGGTCGCGCACTGCTAGCGCGCCCCTGTTCCCGCGTACGGAAAGCCCTTCTATGCGTAGCAACACCCGTCCCGGCGGGGCCGGCGCGCGCCCGTCCACTCCCAGGAACACCGCCGGGTCGCGCCCCACCATCATGCGCGCGAGTTGGCCAGCATCAGTTTCGGCGGTCGCAACCGTGCCCACAAGCCGACCGGCGCGCAATATGCTCACCCGGTCGCTGATCGCCATGACATCGGGCAGCTTGTGCGTGATGAACACGACGGCTTTACCCTCGTCGCGGAAGGCTCGCAGGGTGTCGAACAGGCGCTCGCTTTCTTGCGGGGTCAATACCGAAGTCGGCTCGTCGAGGATCAGCACCTCCGCGCCTCGATGCAGCGCCTTGAGGATTTCCACCCGCTGGCGGACGCCCACCGACAGGTCCCACACCCGCGCGGTCGGGTCGATGTCAAAGCCGTAGCGCCGCGCCAGGTGGGCCGTGCGACGTATCGCTTCGCGGTCATCGAACCAGAACCGTTCGGACAATTCGGCGCCCAGCACGACGTTTTCGGCGACTGTGAAGCGCGCGATGAGCATGAAGTGTTGGTGTACCATGCCGATCTTCAGTGCGAGGGCATCGCGCGCGCCCCGGATGCGCGCGCGCTTCCCGCGCACGTAAATTTCTCCGTTGTCGCACGGGCAAAGCCCATAGAGGATATTCATCAGGGTCGTCTTGCCCGCGCCGTTCTCGCCCAGCAGCGCCAGGATTTCACCCGCGTGCAGCGTCAGATCGATTCCATCGTTGGCGACGACGGGGCCGAATCTTTTGGTGATGCCTCGCATTTCTACAGCATTCATCGCCGTGGACAACTCCTATTTTTCGTAATCAGTAATTGGTCATCAGTCATGACGAAATACTGGTCACTGGTTACTGATTGGAGCGTATTGCGCCAGGAATTCGTCCACAAAGGCGCGGCCTTCCGGCAGCACGATCTCGCCCGAGGCGACGCGTGCGGCGACCTCCTGGGTGCGCGCCTGCACCTGCTCGGTGACGAGCGGATGGGTGTCTGCGGCCATGAAAATCGCGTCATCTGCCAGGCCAACATACTGGGCCACCGGTTCGAAGCGTCCTTCCCGCAGCGCCTGTACGGTGCGATACGTCAGCCCCTCCATGTCGAAGGCGACGCTGAGCAGAATTTGCTCTGGGGCCA
>JBHHUI010000870.1:0-1578 GCA_046753805.1 Anaerolineales bacterium | reverse complement strand
GCCTCCAGGCGCGCGAGGCTGGCGTCGAGCTGGAGGGCGCGCACGGCCGCATTGGTGGCTTCTTCGTAGTCGCCGGTCCAATCCAATGCACGTGCGCGCACGCCGTGCGCCATGCTGTTTTCGGGGTCGATCAGTACGGCTGTGTCAGCAGTTTCTACGGCCTGCTCGGGTCGGTCGGCGTACACCTGGAAGCGCGCGAGATTGATCCAGTATTCGGCCGTCGTCGGCGCGAGGCGTGTGGCCTGTTCGTATGCGGCTACGGCGTCTGCCAACCGGCCGGAGGAAAAATGCGCTTCCGCCTCCTCGGCATAGGAAGCCGGGCTGCGCGTGGCCGTCGGGGTGGGGATGAACGCGGGCGGTATTTCGCCGGTCTGGGCGCGGCGCGCGATGAACAGCCCGACGACGATCAGCACGATATAGATTGCGATCCGGTTGAAATTGTTGCGCCGTTTTCGGCGGAAATTCATCGACCCGCGATTGAGGTACATAAGGTGCAGGAAATGTTACCGCCAAATCGCGCATTGTCGGCGGTGAATTTTCGAAACCGGTTGGCCGTGGGGCGAACGCTGGTTGGTCGTCGGTCGCGTAACAGTATACAGGCTGCAAACGGATGTCGGTCGCGATGGACTTCGATCGGCGCACCCGTTATAATGCCGCTCGGCGATCTCCATCCGGATTGGGTAAGCAAACTAATGTTGAGCGCAGCTTGCTGATCGGGGCTGCGCTCAGCATGGCGGCTCGCGCCGAAGCGGGGCATCCACTTGACCAAGGAAACATTAGAGCCAGATTCTAGCAGCACCACAGGCCTGCGCGAGCGGGTCTTTGGGTCGCCGTGGGTTTCCGGCCTGCTGGTTCTTCTGATGCTCGCTGTTGTGATCGGCGGCGCGGTCTTCGGCGGCTATCGCGCCGGTATATCGGAGCGAAACAGCATCGCGGCCACGGCTCGGGCCGACGAGTTGCGCCTGCAGCATGCGCTCGCGCTCGAAGACATGGCCGCGGGACGTTACGGATTCGCAATCGACCGGTTGGAATACATTGTATCGGTTGCGCCGAACTTTCCGGGCGCATCCGAACTGCTCGCGCAGGCGCAGGCGCAGGCGGCGGCAAGCGCTGTGCAACCCACCGCTGCGCCCACGCCCACGCCCCTCGCTGCCGACGTCACGCCAGAAGAACTGTTCGCGGAGGTCGAATCCGTGTATGCTGCCGGCGACTGGGACGCGACTGTGCAGCGCGTGACCGCTCTGCGCGCCAAATTCCCGGAATTCCAGCGCGTGCGCCTGGACGGTATCCTGTTTGTAGCGCTGCGCAATCGCGGTATCCAGCACATCGACAATGGCGCGCTCGAATTGGGCATCTTTGACTTGCAGCAAGCGGAACAGATCGGCCCGCTCGATGTCGAGGCGCAGCAGTATGTTCAGTGGGCCACGTTATACGCGACCGGCACGGCCTACTGGGGTCTGAACTGGCCGCGCGCGATCGAGGCGTTCGAGACGCTCTACCTGATTGGCCCGTTCTTTAAAGACACCACGCCGCGTCTGTCGGCGGCGCATGTCGCCTTCGGCGACGAGCTTGTGTTGG
>JBHHUI010000869.1:0-1578 GCA_046753805.1 Anaerolineales bacterium | reverse complement strand
CATCGGCGGCGGCGGCGGCATCGCGATCATGAGTCACCAGCAGCACGGCCCCGCTCTGTTGGGCGAACTCGGACATGGCGTTGAGCACGATGTCGGAATTGAGGGGGTCGAGATTGCCGGTTGGCTCATCGGCGAGAATGAGTTTCGGCTCATTGAGCAGCGCCCGCGCCAGAGCAACCCTTTGACTCTCACCGGCGCTGAGACCGAAGGCCAGGTGATCGGCGCGGTTCGTGAGTTGAAAGTGTTCGAGCAACTCGGCGGCTCGCTGGCGCACTTGTTGCCCGTCCCGAGGCAGGGCGAGGCTCGGCGCCATGACGTTGTCGAGCACGCTGAGGTAGGGGATGAGATGAAATTGCTGGAAGACAAACCCCAGCTTTTCGGCGCGCAGGCGGCCGCGTTGCTCGGCGCTCATTTCCGAGGCGTTTTCGCCGTCGATGAGCACACGCCCCTCGTCCGGAGTCAGCAGTGCGCCGGCGATCAGAAGTAGTGTGGACTTCCCACTGCCGCTGGCGCCCTGGATGGCCACGAAGTCGCCGGCGCTCAGTGACAGCTCCGCGCCCCGCAGCACGGTGAACTTCCCCTGTGGTCCCTCGAATCCGTGAGTCACGTTGTCGAGTTCAAGCAGCACTCCAGTCCTTACTCCTCACGCAAGACGGACGCCGGGTCTTGTTGCGCGGCCAAGACCGCCGGCGGCCAGGCCGCCAGGCAGGCCAGCAGTGGCGCCAGGCAAATCGCGCCAAGCCACTCCACGGGTGAGAGCACGACCACAGCCGAGTAACCGGAGAACAGCTTCTGGCGCAGCACTTCACTGGCGACCGCGCAGCCGACGAACGCACCCGCCAGTCCCATTGCGCTGGCCTTCAACAGGAAGACGCTCAGCACCGTGCTTGCACGCACGCCCAATGCGCGCAGGATGCCGATCTCGTTGACCCGCTCCCGCACATTGGCGAAGGTCAGTGCCGCCACCCAGACGGCGCAGAGCACGATAACCAAAGGCGCCAACAGCGCCGCAAACGCTTCGCGTTTCTGCCGCAACTCCTGCCGCGCTTGCCGCGCTGCCGCCAACTCTTTCGCCGCCGTCGCGCGGGCCTGCTCCAATTGCTGCTGCGCAGCCTTCTTGGCGGCCTGGCGAGCCTCGGCGCGAGCCAGCGCCTTGCTGCCCTGCTCGATGACCTTGGTGTGCGGCAGGATGGCGGCCACCTCGCGACGCACATCGCCCAGGCGGTCGATGCTGAAACAGTTGCACTCCAGCGCCAGGATGGAATTGATCTGTCCCGGCTTGTTCAGCATGGCCTGGGCTTCGTCCAGATTGATCCAGATGGTGATGTCGTCGACGGTTCCGCGCGCTTCGTGGCATTTGTCGACGATGAAGCGTTTCCCCATCAAACGGAAGGCGCTGCCCGGCTTCAAACCCAAACTCTGATGCAGCTCATAACCCAGGACCGCCTTGCCGTGGGGGACGACCTCCAGGATCGGCTTTTTCGGGTCGCGGTGCATGAGCGCCGCTTCGCCGCGGACGCCAGTCAGCAGGATGGTCCGCTTCTGCTCAGACCAGGTGATCTTCTGTGTCAGGCTGGG
>JBHHUI010000868.1:0-1583 GCA_046753805.1 Anaerolineales bacterium | reverse complement strand
ACTACAGGACTTTACAAGCGTCGGCCCGGTGGTCGGGCGCGAGATAGCCGGGCGGGCCGTGCAGGCCGTCGCCGTCGCAGCGATCGGCATCCTGCTCTATATCACATACGCGTTTCGCGGCGTGCAGCACGCCTTCCGCTACGGGCTATGCGCTATCTTTGCGCTACTGCACGATGTGGGAGTGGTGCTGGGGTTTGCCGCCGTGATGGGTCATTTCTTCGGTTGGGAAGTGGACGCGCTGTTCCTGACGGCCATCCTGACCGTGATCGGTTTTTCGGTACACGACTCGATCGTGGTGTTCGACCGCATCCGCGAGAACCTGGGCCGCTACCGTCGTGCGCCCTTCCGCGAGGTGGTGAACCATTCTGTTGTGCAGACGCTCGACCGGTCAATCAACACACAATTAACCGCCGTGTTTACCCTGTTGGCGCTGGCGTTATTCGGCGGCGGCAGCATCCGCATCTTCGTCATCACGATGCTGGTCGGCATGATCAGCGGCACGTATTCGTCGATTGCCAACGCCTCGCCGATCCTGGTGGTGTGGGAAGGGCGCGAGTGGCGCACCTGGTTCCGACGCAGCGCGGTACCGGCGAGCAGCTAACACGCTGCTGCACGCCGGTCACCGCCCGAAATACCACGCCTGAATTTCGGGGCCGAAAACCAGCACCGCCGCCGCACCGACTACCAGGAACGGCCCGTAAGGGATGGCGGTGAAAGGCCGATACCGGCGGCGGAGAAGTCCGATTAGCAGCACGAACGCCGCAGCCGCGCCCGCGATTGTGACGCCGAACAGCAACGCCAGGAAAACCCCCGGCCAGGCCGTGGCCAGGCCTATCGCTCCCGCCAGGTTTACATCCCCGCCGCCGAAAGCGATCTCATCCAACTGCGCCCCGCGCACCCGCGCCATGAGACGCGCAAACCATCCGCCGCACAGATAGACGAAATAGGTGAATCCATACGCCGCCGCGCCGCCGGCCAGCGTCCGCTGCCAGGTGTGGTCCGTCCCCAGCAAGCCGTACAAGAGCGCGATAAGCGCCGTCGGAATGACAACCACGAACAGGATCAGGCGATGCTCGATATCGATGACCGTGATGAGCAGAAAGGCTTCCAGCAGCAATGCCAGCAGCCAGAAGCGCGTCGTCGGGCCGAGCCGCACGGCCAGGAAAAGCAGAATCCCGACGGCGGCGAGATCGACCAGCACAGCTCGTAATGCAATCGGCGCCCGGCAATGGCTGCAGCGCCCGCGCCCGGTCAGGTACGCGACCACGCTCGACCAACGACCGGGGTCATAGGGCTGTTGGCAATAGTGGCAGGCCGGCCAGGCAGAGTTCACACGGTGGGGAAGATGGTCGGCCAGGCCGTTGATGACGATTCCCACCCCCAAGCCGAGCAGCGAAAGGGCAATGGTAACAGTCGCAAGCATGGCGGGATTATACGTTCGCTCCCCGCCCGACGCTTTACCGCGTCACCGCATCCAGCCGCGACCGGGAGAGGCGCATTTCACGTTTTTGGCCGAAAGGTGACTGGTACTTGAGCATCAAAGAATCTGTCCGGTTTTACGCTGGCGGCAGCGACTTATGTTG
>JBHHUI010000867.1:0-1584 GCA_046753805.1 Anaerolineales bacterium | reverse complement strand
GCCATCGGCAGTGGACCATACCCACTGGACGGGGATCACGTTTTCGCGATGTTGTATGTCGCCGACCGCCCACGACTGGACTGGCCGACGCGGGAGATCGCGCAGCAAGAATCCAGCCGCCAGATTGCGGATGCGCTGGCGGAACTCGGCGCCAGCGCGGCCAGTGCGCTTCCGGCGCGCTACGGGAACGGCGCGCCGGGTCTTGTATTCTTCACGAGATCACCGGGCGGCAACCCGACCGCCAGTCAGACCCGCGCGCTGCCCATAGTGTCACGTTACGCAGGTATGGCGCTGGCCGGGGGCCATTTGGGATAGGTCTGTGGCAGTCAAGTCTACCCCCGGCTCCGCCGCGCGATGTCAACCGGGGCGCGCTATTCGGCGCCGGCGCTGGCAAAACATGCCAGCGGATGACCCGGGTCGATCTTCACCTGCACCCGCGTAACGGGCCGCAGGCTGACAGTGTGAGGCTGCAGGCTGTGTAAGATGCGGCCGGAGGGCAGCCGCACACGGTACACGTTCACCACGCCCCGATAGAGGCGGTTCAGCACCAGGCACGCCGAGTCGGGGTCGGGCGTCAGCCGGATATCGTCTGCCCGCACGGCCAGGTCCACCGCCGTTCCAACCGGAAGTGTGGTGGGTTGCTCCACCGTTCCCAATTCCGTCCGCACGCCGGCCGGCACGATTTCGCCGGGCAGAAAGTCAGTTTGGCCCATGAATTGCGCCACAAAGCGCGTACGCGGCAGGCTGAACACCTCGTCCGGCGTGCCGGTTTGCTCCAACCGGCCCGCGTGCTGCACGGCCACGCGGTCGCCCATGAAAAGCGCTTCTTCCTGATCGTGCGTGACAAACACAGTCGCAACGCCGCTGGTCTTGAGGATCGCGCGCACTTCTTCCCGCATGCGCAGGCGCCGGCCGGCGTCGATGTTGGAGAAAGGTTCGTCAAGCAGGAGCACCTGCGGACCGGGGATGAGGGCGCGCGCCAGCGCCACGCGCTGCTGTTGCCCGCCCGAAAGCTCGTGCGGCATGCGGGCTTCAAGACCTGCCAGCCCCACCAACGCCAGCGCGCGCCGGGCAGCATGGCCATGGTCCGTTTTGCCGTCCAGCCCGAAAGTGATATTGTCGGCGACAGTAAGGTGCGGAAACAGCGCGTAACTCTGGAACACCATGCCTACGCGGCGATGCTCCGGCGGAACGTGGCGGCCCGGGCCGGCGACGAGCTGCTCCCCGATTTCGATCTCGCCTGCATCCGGATGCTCGAAACCCGCGATCATCCGCATGAGGGTGGTCTTGCCGCAACCGCTCGGGCCGAGCAGCGCCAGGATTTCGCCGGGATGCACTTCCAGGTCCACACCCGCCACGGCCGGCACCCGGCCAAATGACTTGACTAGCCCCGTACAGCGAACGGTAACCGGCTGCATCAGCGCGTTCGTTCCTCACGCAGGATCAGAAAGGCCATCGGCGCCGCAGAAGCTACCATGATGAGCAGCGCGGGCACGGCCGCGCGGGCAAAAAACGCTTCCGACACAGCCGACCACATTTCCGTAGCGAGCGTGTCGAATCCCAACGGGGCCAGGAGCAATGTCG
>JBHHUI010000866.1:0-1593 GCA_046753805.1 Anaerolineales bacterium | reverse complement strand
CGGCGAGGTCGCGCAGTCCCAGTGCGAATATGGAGGCCTCGTCTAACGTCAGCGACGTGCGACTCGAGAGGCGCACAAATTCAGCCAGCGGCAGCCAGAGCACGGCCCCGAACGCGACGAACCCTCCAACGGCGACGGCCGCCAGCCGAAGCGCCCGGCGCTCGAAGCGCTGCACTCGAACGAGCCAGTAGGCTCCGGTCAGTGCGCCGGCATACGCACACCAGCGCACATCTGCCAGGAATACCAGCGCCGCCACAGCGCCCAGTCGCAGCGCAGTGCGGGTATCATCCGTCCGGCGGACAGCCAGCAACAACCACGGCGTCCATGCCACAGCTTGCACCAGACCAAAATGGCCGGCGCCGTAATGCGCCGCCGCCTTGGGCAGGCCCATCACGAGCAACGCGCCGAAAAGGGCCGCAGCTTCCGAGCGACCTTCGGCGCGCAGCCAACGCAGCGCGCCCCACCCAGCCCACACCAGGTGCGCAAGATAAAGCAAGTTGAAGCCGAGGGGCAGCGGGAGGAAGAACAGCAGCCAGTCCGGTGGATAGGAGATGCCCGCCAGCGGATCGGCCGCAAACGGCTGCCCGCCCAACACGTTTGGATTCCAGAGCGGCAGCTGTCCGTACGCGACCAGCGAACGGCGCACAAATTCGGCATTCGGCCAGTGCGCGAGCACGATGTCCGAGTAATCCGAACCCGGCGGAAACGGAACCCCGGCCGGTTGCAGCGCGACGCGCAGTCCGAACACCAGCGCAGCCCCGACGATCACAACATACGGCTTCCAGTTTCGAGCGGGGTGCATTCGTTGCGATTGTTTAACCGGCCGTCGCGTAGATTCGCACCGAGCCGGATTCAAATACGACGAACGCATCCGCCGGCAGCCGGGGCGGATGTGCGCCCAGTGCGCGCTCGCGCGGCCCGACGATCACATACGTTATCCCATTCATGACAAACCAACCGGCCACCTCATCCATCTCGGAGGCGTAATAGGCCGCCACTTCCGCCTTGCGTTGGGCCGCCGCAATCGTTTCAAAAGGATGCCCGTAAATCACGCGCGCCGCGCTATGGGCGGGGACGAAATTGCCGAGTTCCGGCGAGGCGAGCACCACATCACTGCGCGTGACATTGTCACCCAGCCAGGCCAGCGCCGCCGCCTCGTCGGAGGAGAGATAAACATACGCGCCGCCGCGCGCGGGCGCCAGCGCCAGCGCGGCTACAAGCATGAGGTTGGTCGGCAAGATGAGCAACCCCCCCGCACCCACCGTTGCCAGCCGGCGCGGGCGCGAACTGGTCCTCAGGAGCGCTGCCAAGCCCAATCCCGCGAGGGCGCCCAACGGCGCACCGGCCCCGCCTGCAAAGCGGCGTTGCAGCGGATGGGGAATGTAGATCAGCACAGCGGCGGCGGCCAGCCAGCCGAGCAGCGCCCAGGGCAAGACCGAGTCGGAATCGCGAGTATGCCAGAAGCCGAGCAGCGCCAGCGGCAGGAGCGCCCAGTAGCGCACGAGCGTTCGCACGAGGGCGCGGCCAAGACCGATCGGCGTGAAGTCGGTGCGGACGATGCGGAGCGCGACCGCCGCCTTGCCGAGCGTTCGC
>JBHHUI010000865.1:0-1593 GCA_046753805.1 Anaerolineales bacterium | reverse complement strand
TTTACGGCCGGATATCACCACCAAGACGAAGTCACAAAGCAGTCCAAACGCCCCGTGGCGCGTCGTGTCTTTGTTGCGAAGATGTATGAAAGTCATGAACATCCCATGCCAATAGAAGCATCTGACTATCGCCTGCTCGACTCGACGCCCATCTTTGACCATCCCTGGGTACGCATTGTGCGGGACACACTTGAATACAAGGGGCGGCAGCGTCCCTACTTCTATCTGGAAAGCCCGGTCGAAGCCGTGGCGACGGTCGGATTGACCGACCGCGCTGAGGTCGTCCTGACCCGCCAGTACCGCCATCCGGTTGGGCGGGTGATCTTCGACCTGCCGGCCGGTCGCCTCGAGCCGGGCGAGGAGCCGCTTGCGGGCGCGCGGCGCGAGTTTGAAGAGGAGACCGGCTTCCGCCCGCGCCGCGTCGAGCCGCTCGGCTACTACAACCAGTTTCCCGGCACGCTGCGCGCCGCTACGAACTTGTTTTTCGCATCGGACCTCGAACGTACCGCGCAGCGCCTGGACGAAGGCGAGGAGTTGGAGATCGTGTTCAAATCGGTGCCGGAAGTGCTGGACATGATCCAGGAGGGACGTGTGATTGACGGCTCGCTGCAGCTCGGCGTCTTGCTGGCGCTGCAGCGCGGCTGGCTGCCGGGAAGCGCACGCGGTCATTAACAGGAATCGGCTGCTTTCCGGCGTACATTGCGTGCTTTGGGTACGCGGATGGCCCGCCTTCGAAAATCCATCGCTTCCCCTCCGTCAACCTGACCGTTACGATGCGCCGTCGGGTACCCTTGTTGACGCAGCCCGCTAATGCGGTAGAGTACCTCCGCCCGATATTCATTCCGGCGGAGGTTTCATAATATGTCGGCAATAATCACAAGCGCCGTGCTCATCTTCGCGCTGCGCCTCATCAATATGACGCTCGCCACCATGCGCCTCGTGCTGACCGTGCGCGGCCGCAAATGGGTCGCTGCGATCGTCGGATTCTTTGAATCCTTCATTTTTGTCTTTGCCATCGCCAGAGTCGTCCAGGACCTGAACAACATCTTCAATATGATCGGGTACGCCGGGGGTTTTGCGTCCGGGATTCTGGTGGGGTTGGCGCTGGAACAGCGCCTCGCAATTGGCTTCGGACACGTGCGCATCATCTCATCTCAGCGTGGTTCGGAGGTGGCGGCGGCGTTGCGCAAAGCCGGCTACGGCGCGACGGAACTTGTCGGGCGCGGCCGAGAGGGACACGTTTCCGTGATCAGCAGCACGGTGCGCCGGCGCGACATTGCGAATGTCGATGCGGTTGCCACCGCCGCCGATCCGGCCTGCTTCGTCACGGTGGATGAGGTGCGCCCGCTGCGGCGCGGCTTCTGGCGCGCATGACCAGCTCGGCGACTGAGGGACTTTGGGGACGCTCTCCGACGTGCCGGCGCAAGTTTCCGTAAAGTCCGCGCCTGTCCGCGTCCCATTCCCGGCGGGAGTAAATCAGTTTGGGAGTTACGCAGTTCGCTGGTCGAGTAGCCCCGTCAGGGGCGTATCGAGACCAAGAACTGCGGCAAAACGGGTCTCGATATGGCCTGTCGGCCTACTCGACCAGCGTTT
>JBHHUI010000864.1:0-1593 GCA_046753805.1 Anaerolineales bacterium | reverse complement strand
CAGACAGGCACCCAAGGCCAGCGACCACCATATCGGTTCGGCGATGGTCGTGCGTGTCCCTTCTTCGAACGGGGCTACGAACCCTGCGCCAAGCGTTTCAATCTCCAGCGGCTGACGGAGGTGTTTGATCACTGTCTGGGCGAGTACACCGCGTGCGAAGTCTATCACCAGATCACGATTTCCAAGAAAACCGAGGACGAAACCCATGCTGTCGCCCGCGTCCGGTGATCTGAGGCTGGCGAACCGGGCGAATGCTGTCGCCGGCAGCGCTCCGTGCGCTCCGTCGGTCGACACGCACCCGCGCGCCGACTGGCCGCGGCTGCTTGGACGGTTCATGGAGTACCTGACTGTAGAGTGCGGTTTGGCGCACAACACGATCGACGCGTATCGCCGGGACCTGCGCGAATTCGTGAGCGTGCTCGACGATCGTGACATCTGTTCGCCCGAGCACGTGTCCGCATTGGTCGTCCGCACCTATCTGATTCGCCTGTCAGAGCGCAAGCTGGCCTTGTCCTCTATCGCCCGCCACCTCGTGTCGGTCAAGATGTTCCTTCGATACCTGCATCGGATCGAAGTTCTGCGAGAGGACATCGGTGCCCTGCTGGATACCCCACGGAAGTGGCTCAAGCTTCCGCATACGCTGCACCATCAGCAGATCGACGCCTTGCTAAACGCACCGCAACCGGGCGATCCGTTTTATGCCCGCGATCGTGCGATCCTCGAGACGCTGTACGCCACGGGGATGCGCGTTTCGGAACTGGCGCGGCTTGGCATGAGCGACATCAATCTGAAGGTGGGATACGTCCGGTGCATGGGCAAGGGGGGCAAAGAGCGCGTGGTCCCGATCGGGTCACACGCGATCGAAGCCATCCAAAGCTACATTCGCGGTCTGCGTGCCGTTCTGACCGAATCTCTCGAGCCGGTCAGCGCCCTGTTCGTGACCCGGACCGGCCTGCCGATGGATCGGACAAACATCTGGCGCCTGGTCAACCGTTACGCGCGGGCCGCGGGCATCGCCGGCCCGGTGGGACCGCACACGCTGCGCCATTGTTTCGCGACGCACATGATCGAGGGCGGGGCGAACCTGCGCATCGTGCAGGAACTGCTCGGCCATGCGGATGTGTCGACGACGCAAATCTATCTTCACGTCGATCCATCGCGCCTGAAGGCGCTCCACAAACGCTGCCATCCCCGGCAGTAGGAGGCGTCCCGGACGCAGCTTGCTCATTCGCCGGCGCGGTCGCCGATGTCGCCGAAGTCGGGCGGTCTCGCGTGTTCGCCGCCGCACAGACACATCCAATCGGCGGCGTACGCCGCTTGACGCACCCACATGGGCAAACTCGAATGCGGCCACGCGTCTGGACATCGCACCAAGGGTGTAAAAGGTGTCAGGAAGAATTGTTTTGCACCGCGAGCGGCCGCGACGGGTGGCATGTGCAGCCGCGCAGCGGTGCGGCGTAGAGCGTGCCAGCGGTCAGGTGCGTCCGGAACGCACCCTGCGTTTGAGGCGAGGCGGCGCCGCCGGGGGATGACCGGGTGATCGTCGACGCCGCCGACGGCCACGGCCTGCTGCCCTGTCAGCCGGTGGCAACC
>JBHHUI010000863.1:0-1598 GCA_046753805.1 Anaerolineales bacterium | reverse complement strand
GTCATTAGCCAGTTCAAGCTCGTAAACGTGTACCAGTCGTTTCTTAAGCATGCGCCGCAAGTAGCGGAATAAGAGGAGAGCGCCCCCTACATCGACGATTAAGCCGAGGATCAGCAGCACACGCACGATCCACGTTCGGCTGATCGTAATGTCTGGCATCGAAAAGCGAGGGATGATTTCGAAGTCTTCAAACGCATCGGTCGATTGCCCAGCTGATCCCTGCACGCGTACAGAGACCGTGTGCTTGCCGATACCATAGTCGGCGGTGTCAAGCGTCAGTTCATACGGCGGCGCATCGTCGGAGGCGATCGGCATCCCGTCCACCAGGAAATCCACCTGCCCGACTGCAGCGGCAGGTTCGACGTCCGCCTGAACGGTAACTGCGCGCCCGAGCTTGACCTCGGCCTCACTCACGACAATGGCCACTGTCAGGGGTTCCGGCGGCAGCACCGTCACGTCGATCTCTAGCGTGGCGTCATTACCAGCCTCGTCGGTTGCAACAATTGCGAGGACGTGTGCGCCCATCGCCGCCGTTGTGCTGTCCCATGTCAGCAAGTACGGCGGGCTGGTGGCTGTACCCAGCGATTCGCCATCCAGCCGGTACTCAACAGACACAATCTGAGCGCCCGCCGTGACCTGGGCAGCCAGGTCCACCACTCCTTCGATTTCGTCCGCCTCAAATGCCGGTACGCCGATAGAAATTGGAATCCGCAGCGCATCGTATTGAATGACCGCTTCGCCGGCTTCACTGCCCGTGCTTGCGCGAATGGTCAGTTCGTGACTGAGGCCATCGGGCGGCATTTGCGAGCGAAACGAGAGGTTGTAGCCGATGCGCAAACGCGATTCCAGGTCCAGCAAATCAGCTTCAATTCCATCGGCCGTGTCGTAGTAATAAAACTCGCCGCCGCTCATCCGGGCGAGTTCGCCGAGCGCTTCCTGGTTTACGCGCGCGCCGTACCCGAAAGCATAGATGGGCGCCTCCGCGTCCAGCGCGTATTCCAATACGGCGGAAGGCGCCACGTCCCCGATGTTGTTGTCGCTGTTGGTAAACACGATCACAGCCGCACGACGATCCGGGATACTTTGCGCCATCGTAATGGCCTCGGTGACAGCCTCGTAAATTGCCGAGAAGTTGCCGCCTTCTTCAAGACGCGTAACGGCGACTTTGAGCGCATCGGGGTCGCCCGTGAAGCCCTGCAATACCCCGGCGACGTCGGCGAATTGCATGAGGGCAAATTGGTCGTCCGGGAGCATCTGATCCGCGAGGGCCAGCGTTGCGAGTTGCACGCTGTCCAGCGAGTCGGTGCGCGTGCTGATATCGACCACCAGCACGAGGTCGAGGGGGTTGTTATCGTTGATCTCAACCTGCACATCTCGCGCTGGCACCGCCTGCCCGTCTTCCAGCACTTCGAAGTCGGACGCTGATAGTGACGGTATGGCGAGTCCCGTGCTGTCAGCGACAGTGAGAGACGCACGCACGATTGGAAAATCATCGTTCACAACCTCATTGATTTCAATGGCGAGGCCGTCAGATTTCGCAGCTGCAAATCCCGCCATCGAGAACACGAGAGCTGCGCCGAGAAGCACCGCAAGCGTGC
>JBHHUI010000862.1:0-1600 GCA_046753805.1 Anaerolineales bacterium | reverse complement strand
ATCCTTGGAGAAGAGGCGCACGAGGTCCAGGTTCGATTCAAGCCAGGTCTGGAATTGTGGGAACCCAAAATTGGCCTCGTTGAAGGCCGAATCCATCAGCAGCATGGATTGTTTTAGCTTGGATGCCAGCACCGGGATTTCGCCGCGCTGCCCGTGCGCGCGGAGCGCCTTTTGCAACAGGTTGCGTGAAGCCTGATGATCGATGCTTGAGCGGCCGTTTACCACGCTGATCTCGCCAAGCGCAGTTTCCAGCTACACAAACTCGTCGCACGATTTGACGAGTAGCGGGTGGGTTACGTCGCGCGGGCCGATCCCGAGTGTGTAGCGCCCGTACTCGCGTAGCTTGGACACCAGCGCGCCGAAGTCGCTGTCTCCGGACACGATGACGAAGGTATGGATCTGCGAGTGTGTCATGGCGGCTTCCAACGCGTCCATCGCCATGCGGATGTCGGCGCGGTTCTTGCCGGCGCGCACGCTGTACATCTGAATCAAGTCGATGGCGTTGTTCATCAGTTCGTCGCGGTAGCGCGAGAAGCGGCTCCAGTCGCCGTAGGCGCGTTTGATGACGACCGGGCCTCGGCTCTGAAGGAACTCCATCAGGGGGGTGAGCTCGAAATCGAGGAATTCCTGCTCGGCCCATAAGGCCACGTTTTCAAAGTCGATAAAGACGGCCATTTGGTTGCTCATGAGAGCCTCCTAAATTTGTTTTGAATGCTGCTGACGGCGCATATACGCTGCCCGGCACTCCGGACTCGCGTGATAAGCTCGACCGGAGAAATCTTTTGTGCGTCCATTATATCTCGCGCACGCGTGAAGTGGACATCCGAAGTCTGCTTAGAAGATGAGACAGTCATATCATGCGGGCGAGGGCCTACTCCTCCGTGCAGCCGGCCCCCGATGCTATAATCCCACCGCGATGTTAAAGATTGAAAAACTGCCGCTCGGGCCAATCCTCACGAATTGTTACCTCGTCGCCGATGTCGAAAGCGGTGACTGTGTTGTGATTGACGCGGCCTGGGATGCGCCTGTCATCCGGGCAGCCATCGAGCGGAATAACTGGAACCTGTGCGGCATATGGCTGACCCACGCGCACTTCGACCATATTGGCGGCGTAGCAGGTCTGATGAAGGTCAACCCGGACCTGCCGCTGGCGCTGCACCGGCTGGACAAACCCCTGTATGACAATGGGGGCGGTGCGAAGCAGTGGGGCATCCCGATGGAGATTGGGCCGGAGCCGAACCTATGGCTTGACGAGGTCGAGCAGCTCCAGCTGGGCGGGCATATTTTCGACGTGCTATTTGTGCCCGGACACGCGCCGGGACACGTGGCGTTCTACTGCGCGGAGACAGGAGACTTGTTCGGCGGCGACGTGCTCTTCCAGATGAGCATCGGCCGTTTCGACCTGCCCGGCGCGGACTACAATGCGCTGATGAATAGTATCCGGAATTGCTTTATGACGCTGCCTGACGAAACGGACGTGTACCCCGGCCACGGGGAAAACACGACGATTGGCTTTGAAAGGCGGGCGAACCCGTTTTTATAGTCATAGGAGTTACGCAGTTCGCTGGTCGAGCCTCGCGCTGAGCGCGAGACGAAGCGT
>JBHHUI010000861.1:0-1603 GCA_046753805.1 Anaerolineales bacterium | reverse complement strand
ATTCTCCAAAGGGTCGCAACGCGATCTGGCGCAGGCGCTGGCCAACGGCGGGCTTGCTGCGGTGCTGGCCGGCGTCTACTTCTATCTGCCGGTCGGCTGGCTATGGGCTGCACTTGTGGGCGCGCTGGCCACGGTCAACGCCGATACGTGGGCGACGGAACTGGGTGTGCTTTCCCGGACGCAGCCACGGTTGATTACAAACGGACGCGTCGTAGCAACCGGCTCATCGGGCGGCATCACGCGGCGGGGGACGCTGGCCGCGCTGGCGGGGGCGCTCCTCATATCAGCGCTGGCCGGGCTATTCTGGATTAGCGGGCGCAATCCCGTGCCGGACGCACTATGGCTGGCGTCGGCCGGCGCGCTTGGCGGGCTGGCGGGCGCGCACTTCGACAGCTTGCTGGGCGCCACCGTCCAGGCAATCTACCTTTGTGAGGGCTGCGGGAAGGAGACCGAACGTCATCCGCTGCATACCTGTGGTGCAGCGACTCACCGCACGCGCGGCTGGGCGTGGCTCGATAACGATTGGGTGAACTTCCTCAGTTCGGGGGTGGGTGCGGCGCTGGCCGCGGCGCTGTTTGCGCTGGGGGTCTAGTCCGATGTCTCGGCCGGTTGGAGGATGCCCGCGCTCTCCGTCCCCATCAACGCCATGCGCGCGCGCGCCATATCGGGCTGCGCGCCGAGCGCCGCAAAGGCATCGATTGCGCGGCTAATCAGCCCGGCTGCCTCCGCCGACAATTGCGGCGCGCCGTCAGGATAATCGAGCGCTTTCACAGCGTAGGTGCGCCCCAATTCAAACTGGCTGAGCGCGACCTGGTACTTGTTGTTAAGCTTCTCGAAAACCTTCAGCGATTCGGAGAACGCCGCCCGAGCTTCCAGCAGCTTGCCCTCAAAGCGATACAGCATCCCCTGCACGCGCAAAGCGCTGGCATGAGCCTCTTTAGCGCCGGTTTCACGGGCGATGCGGATGGCGCTATCGACATGTTGTTCGGCTTCCTGCAGTTCAATCTGCTCAAGATATACCCAGCCGCGTAACCATTCCGCGTCGGCGACCAGGTCGCGTGCGCCGGTTTCTGCAGCCAGGCTGCCGGCCTCGTCCAGATAAACCAGTGCAGCGTCGTAGTCCTGCTGCAGGATGGCTTGCTCGCCAAGTTCCTTGAGTGAAGATGCGACAGAATATTTGTGAGATATTGAACGCGCACTGCTGAGCGCGTTGTTAAAGCGTGCTTCGGCAATGTCGTATTCGCCGCGCCAGCGCGCGATCAACCCCAGGTTGTGGTTTGTGATAATCGTGCCAACCACGTTGCCGATCTTTTCGTATAGTTCGAGTCCGCGCGCAAGATGCTCCTGCGCCTCGTCCCAGTGGCCGAGGTTCATGGTGAGCAGGCCCAGATTATTGCGCGAATTCGCAATACCGTAGCTATCTCCGAGTTCTTCGCGCAAAGCCAGACCCTTTTCGGCATGCTCCAGCGCGCGCTGGGCCACGCCCGAGTTGTAATACAGCCCGGCGAGGGCATTGTAGGCCGAGGCGATGTCGCTGCTGTAATCGAATTGCTCAAGCACGGGTAACGACCGCTCGATGAGTTTGATGGCGTCGCCCAGGCTG
>JBHHUI010000860.1:0-1605 GCA_046753805.1 Anaerolineales bacterium | reverse complement strand
CTTTGTGGCCGGATGCTGCCCCAAAATCAAGCGCGCGCATACCTGCCACGTTCCCAAAACATTCAAACATATATTCCAACCAAATGTGCAGGCTTGAGTCAGCGACTCTGATTCCCACGTCTGCATAGGGCATCACCTTCGTGCGATACAGACGGAAAATATCATCTATATTGTGCATTGTTAGAAATACCAAGGGCCTGCCGGCGTGTCATAAAATAATTCACGTGGGCCTCTCTCCCGCACATACCGCGCCGGCCGACCGGCCACAATCGTATAGGGGGGTACATCTTCGGTCACGAGCGACCCGGCCGCCACCACCGCGCCCTCCCCAATAGCGACGCCCTTCAAGATGATCACCCGTGACCCGATCCAGGCGCGATTGGCGATCGCAACGGGTGCATCGCGGCGCGAGAAAGCCGGATCGTCCGGGTCGTGATCGGACGTGTAAATCTCGACTCCGTGCCCGAACACGACGTGATCGCCCACGGTGATCGGCGCGCCGGCGACCCAAAACGAATTGTACGGAATGGAGCAGTAATCCCCAATGTGAATCTCGTGCATTTTATCGCCGGTAAAGCGCGCGCCGGTCCAGATGCTCGTCACCCGCCCGATCTTAATGCCGCACACGCGCCGATAGTACGCATAGCGGAGCGGCGCAAGGGGGAGGTTTGACACAACGGTATTGAGCACCCACGTTCGGAGGAACCCCAGTACTGGCACCGCTATATACCGGTTGATCAGTCGCCGCATCACGCTCACCATTACTTAATGCGGCGTTGATCCATTTCGCCGCCGCGCCGCGCCAAGATTAAACACTCGGGCATACAGGAGATTATGCTGGCGGCAAAAGTCAAAGAAGGACGGATTATCGGTCAAGTCGTCTGACAGCAGCAAGCCCTCGTCCCCCAGCGATGGCCAGGCCGTCTCAAACTCCCACATCATGTTTGTGTAACTGTGATCGCTGTCGTGTAAAAATATATCGACCCGGGGAAGGCGCTCCAACAGAGGGGGCAAATGCTCTTGCGACGAGCCTAGCAGCAGGGTGTGGCGATCTTTCAGCCCCTCCGGCACAATCCAACCCGACTCCGCACCGCGTGGCATTTTCGCGTGATATTGCTCCCGGTCCACCAGCACCTCCGCCTCCATCGCCGGCGGCGGTAGGTCAATTGTGTAGAGATGTCCAGTGTCGTTCGCCTGCATCGCGCGCAGGATGAAAGCCGTTGACTTCCCCGGCGTGCCCCCGGTTTCGACCACGATCTCCGGTCCCAGCGCGCGTATGATGGTATACAACGTAACCTCGTTGAAGAACACCGAGCCATAGCGCCCGAACAACATAAAATCCACTGCGCGCGGCGCGTACGCCGTATGCGCACTGAGGCGTCGGCGCACTTCGCCGATGAAGTCAATGTCGTCTTCAATCTCACGCAGCAGAGGCCGTAGCTGCGCACTCGCGCCGCCCGTTGCGAGCCGTAGCAGGCGGAAGCGCTGCCGCTCGTAATCGAGCGCCCACGCCAGCATAAAGGGATTCCGGCATTCACGCGCCCGGCGCAGCCAGACCGACAAATCTCGCCGTAATCGCCCGCTCAGCTTACCCATGCGCACGCG
>JBHHUI010000859.1:0-1610 GCA_046753805.1 Anaerolineales bacterium | reverse complement strand
GCGAACGGGTCCGTTACGCCGGACTCGTGATCTGCCGCCAGCGGCCGAGCACGGACGTCACCCGATAGCGCTGGCCGGCCCATTCAAAGGCGCGCGGGCGTTCGGCGTATTCGCTGCTGGAATAGCACTCGACGACGGGCGCCGGATTACTCAAAGCCCAACTCCGACTCATCGCCGACGTTGAAGGTGCGGTAGCGTCCCTTCACGCGGGCAGCGCGCCCCACCAGCGATTGGGCAAGCACGGCGTCTTTGATCTGCGCGCCCGCCTCGATGATTGAATCGCGGATGATCGAGTATTCGATCTGGCAATTCTCGCCGATCGTGACGAGCGGGCCGATAACCGAATTCTTGATGTGCGCACTGGGATGAATGTTCACCGGCGGGATGACGATGAAACCGTCGGCCTGAACCGACGCCGAATTGTCATGCCCGTTTTCCAGCAGATGGCGGTTGGTCTGCAAGACCGTCTCCGGCTTGCCGCAGTCCTGCCACACTTCTACCTCTTCCACCCGCATTTGCAGGCCCTCGTCCAGCAGCAACTGCATCGCGTCGGCCAGGTAGTATTCGCCTTTGGTCTGGATGTCGTCGCCAATCTGCCGCACGATGGCGCGCATGAGCGCCGGGCCGTCTTTGAGGTAGTAAAAGCCGACCACCACCAGGTTGTTTTCCTTCGTGTCCGGTTTTTCTATCAGTCGCTTCACATAGCCGTCATCGCCGACCACCGCTACGCCGAAGCGTCGCGGGTCGTCCACACGCTTCACCCACGCCACAGCGTCGGCTGGTTCGTCTTTGAGCTGCGCCAGATCGGTTTCGATGATGGTATCCGCAAATCCGATCAGGATTGGACCATCTACATAGTCTTTGGCCAGCAAGACTGCCGGAGACTGGCCGTTGAGGTGTCTTTGCTCAAAGTAGCGACCGGTGAGCGCGGGATAGCGCGAGCCCAGATACTCCTCGATCTGTTCGCCCAGATAGCCCGTAATGAAGATGAATTCCTCGATGTCGAGACCTGTGAACATGTCCATTAAATGGCCCAGCACCGGTTTCCCGGCAACATTGATGAGCGGTTTGGGCTTGCTGAACGTATGCGGCCGGAGGCGCGTTCCGAAACCTGCTAGCGGGATGATCACTTTCATCGCGGTTCCTCCTGAGCGCGTGTCACAACTGTGGCGCACGCGTGTGCCAGTCGGTGGCCTGCTCATAGGCGCGCGCTACGCGCAGCAATTGGGCTTCGCCAAAAGCAGGTCCGAGTATTTGCAAGCCGACCGGCAGGTTGTTTTCATCGAAGCCGCACGGGATCGAAATGCCCGGGTTGCCCGCCAGGCTGGCGGGCAACGTGAAGACGTCCGCGAGATACATGGTAAGCGGATCGCCGGCTTTTTCGCCGACGCGAAATGCAGTCGTGGGCGCAACCGGGCCGGCCAGCACGTCCACGTTTTCAAAGACCGTGTCGAAGTCCCGTTTAATGAGGGTGCGGACTTTCTGCGCTTGCAGGTAATAGGCGTCGTAGTACCCGGTCGACAGTGCGTACGTACCGAGCATGATGCGCCGTTTCACCTCCGGCCCGAAGCCGGCGCCGCGCGTGTGGCGGTACTGCTCCTCCAGCGACT
>JBHHUI010000858.1:0-1612 GCA_046753805.1 Anaerolineales bacterium | reverse complement strand
GTAAGTTCAACGATAGTCTGCCCTTCGATGTGCGTCTCTACGACGAGGACATAACGGGCAGCATCGCCTGGACGCGGGGCCTTGGCCGCGCGGACGTGCTCGCATCCGATGAAGTGGCGCAAATCGTGGCCGGTCTGGAACAGGTGCGCGCGGAGTTCGCGGCCGGGCAATTTAAGTTTGTCGCCGGGGACGAAGACATCCACACGGCTGTCGAGCGCCGCCTGATCGAAATCGCGGGCGCGGTCGGCGGCAAGTTACACACCGGGCGCAGCCGGAACGATCAGGTCGCTACCGATTTCCGAATGTGGACGATGCGGGCCTGCGCCGAGGTTGGGTTGCAAATATCGTCATTGCAGCGTGCTCTGCTGGACAGCGCCGACACTCATCTGCATGCGCCGATGCCGGGCTATACTCATTTGCAGCACGCGCAGCCGGTCACGTGGGGGCACTGGGTGCTGTCGCATTTCTGGCCGCTGCTGCGCGACGCCGGTCGCTTTGACGCTGCCCGCGCGTCTGCGGCCGTACTCCCGCTCGGTTCCGGGGCGCTGGCCGGCACCGCGATGCCGATAGACCGCCAGGCACTGGCCGCCGAACTTGGCTTCGACGCCGTCACGGAAAATAGCATCGATGCGGTTGCAGACCGTGATTACGCCGCGGAGTTTCTGTTTGCGGCGACCATGCTTGCACTCCACCTCAGCCGCCTGTCGGAGCAGCTCATCCTGTTCAGCAGCGCCGAGTTCGGCTTCGTCGCGCTCGATGACGCATACAGCACGGGCAGCAGCCTCATGCCGCAGAAGAAGAATCCGGACACACTCGAACTGACGCGCGGCAAGGCCGGGCGGCTGATCGGTAATTTGACCGGCCTGCTCGCGACGTTGAAGGGGCTGCCCTCGACGTATGACAAAGACCTGCAGGAGGACAAAGAGCCGCTGTTCGATGCGCGCGATATGCTGACGCTGGCGCTGCCGGTCATGGCGGGCGCGGTTCGAACCCTGCAGGTACGGACCGACCGCATGGCGGCGCAGCTCGAACCCGGCCTGCTCGCCACCGACGTGGCAGATTATCTCGTCCGAAAAGGCGTTCCCTTCCGCAAAGCCCATCACATTGTGGGACAGGTCGTGCGCCTCGCCGAGAATATCCAATCTCCAATCTCCAGGGTCCCACTCGCCGACCTGCAATCGATCTCGTCCCACTTTGATGCTGACGTTGCCGCAGTGTTCGACTTCAGCGCCTCGCTTGCCAGCCGCGCGCAGGCGGGCGGTACTGCACCGCAAGCGCTGCAGGCGCAATTGGCGGCGGCGCGGGCAAAGCTGGCCGTTCCCAAGAAGTAGTATCCGGATCGACGCGAACCAAACGGGCGGGAATCCGGGAAACCCGTGTTCGTCCGCTTGTCATAAGTTTGTGCACGCCGGTTCTTTGCCATTCCCGATCCGGGTGTGTAGAATGAACTCGTGAACCTCCGCGCCCTGATCAACCTCACCACCGACCGCATCGGCGCACTTCCGCTTGCAATCGTATACGTCACCGACCGCTGCAACTCGCGCTGCGCGATGTGCGACTTCTGGCAGTTCGGGCGCACCAACCTGCCGGTCGAACGCGCGCGGCAACTGGC
>JBHHUI010000857.1:0-1613 GCA_046753805.1 Anaerolineales bacterium | reverse complement strand
CGAGAAAGCGCTCTTTCTGCGCCGCTTCGGGGTGCCGTTCTGGGGGCTGACGTATGTGTTCGGACGCGATGACAAGTACTGGTATCGGCTGAGTACGCACTTCGGGCGTTACGACATTGTGCAGACGACGGTCAAAGCGCTGGAAAACATGCCGGTGCATCTGCTGGTGGATGAAAAGCATGTGCGCTTCAATGGCGAGAAAGGCTACATTGCGACGACGGTGGGCGCCGATTGTGTGCTCGGCGCCTCGCTCGCGCTGGGGGCGGATACGGACAGCCTGACGGAAGCCTATCAGGACTTCCAGCAAGAAGCGCAGCGCCGCGACCCTGACTATGCCCTGCAGACCGTGAACACCGACGGCTGGGCTCCAACCCAAAACGCCTGGCGCAGGCTCTTCCCGCTCGTCACTATCATCGAGTGCTTCTTGCACGCCTTCATCAAAATCCGTGCGCGTTGCAAGAAACGCCTCGGAGCGCCCTATATCGAGATTTGCAAGCGCGTCTGGGATGCCTATCATGCCACCAGTCCAGCGACATTCCGTGAACAACTCCGTGACCTACACGATTGGGCGCAACAGGCCGTCAGCGGCACGGCTCTGGCAGCGATCAACAAACTGTGTGCCAAAGCCGATATCTTTGTACTTGCCTTTGACTATCCGGAGGCGTATCGGACTTCCAATATGATCGACCGCGCCATGCAACCCATGGCGCGCTGGCTCGCGAGCACACGTTTCTTCCATGGACATTGGGTCTCGGCCCAGCGGCAGACCCGGGCCTGGGCTTTGTTTCATAACTTCTGGCCTTATTGTCCGCGGGCCAGGATTAGCCGACGCTTTAGTTCGCCTGCTCATTGGCTCAAAGGTTTCGTCTATCATTCGAATTGGTTGCATAATTTGCGCGTTTCTACGTCCCTGGCGGGGGCAAGATGCTGACCACAAACTCCGGTAGAACCAGGAAATTAATTATCGCCACCCACAACGCGGGGAAGTTGGCAGAATTTTCAAGCCTCTTGAATTCACTCCCGGTGACATTAATTTCACTCACCGATATCGGGATCACAGACGAGGTGCCGGAATCCGGCGCTGCTTTCGACGAGAATGCTGCCCTAAAAGCGCGGGCATATGCCCGTATGACGAGCCAGTGGACGCTCGCGGATGACTCCGGCCTTGCGGTCGACGCGCTCGATGGCCGTCCCGGAATCTACTCCGCTCGGTACGGCGGGGGCCACAATGTGCCGTTCCCACAAAAGTGGGCGCTGCTGCTGGACGAACTGCGAACGGTCCCATGGCACGAACGGACCGCGCAATTCCGCTGCGCTGTTGCGCTGGCCAGGCCGGATGGGTCACTCGCCTTAACGGCGGATGGCGTTTGCCACGGGCAGATCGCCCTTGAACCGGCCGGAAGCGGCGGTTTCGGGTTCGATCCACTCTTTTACCTGCCCGACCAGGATTGCACGATGGCTGAGCTTCCGGCAGCCGAGAAAGACCGCGTCAGCCACCGCGCCCGCGCCGTCCGCGCACTCGAACCTGCGCTGGCTCAGATCATCGGCACTTTCCGCCGCCAGACCCCTTAACCGACGCCGGCGTTCGAATCAAAAAGTGGGCAACCATGGAT
>JBHHUI010000856.1:0-1620 GCA_046753805.1 Anaerolineales bacterium | reverse complement strand
TTTGACCGCGTCCCTGCAGCGGCAGACCGACTGGCCGCGAGAGATCTAAACGGCCCTGGCGCGCCACACCCTGCAGGCGGCGTTCCAACTCTTCGATCACAAACGGCGTGGGGTCGTCGCGCGAGGTGTCGTCGGCGTCGCCCAGCACGGAATTCAAGTGGTCCAAGAATTCCGCTGCGACGCCGTACTGCGCTTCAATGCGAAAACCGCCCGAAGCGGTAAGGTTGGCCGGGTCGATGGTCTCCCGCAGGGCAATCAATCCCGCCACACCGCCGAGCATGTCGGTGGTTGCCTTGAGTATTTGAATGAGGACTTGCTCGACGTCCAGTTGCTGCGTGAGCGACCGGACGATCGCCAGCAAATGGTCGCGCTGGCGGATGCGATAGTCGGTCAGCATGTCTGTACCATTATGGGCAAGGATTGTAACATGCAGGCCAACGAGCGTTCGCGCGCCTGCCGTGGTTATGCGCAGCGGGTGGCCGCCTATCCAGCAGCTGGCGCCGAATGCTCCGGGTTAAGAGAGCAAGGCTACCGGGCTCCGCTGCGAAAGCGCAGAATTGCAGCGGCGTGCGTTACACAAGCCAGTTGTGAAGAGTCGTTACGGGAAGATTTCCGCCAGCACCGGCAGATACATACACGTGCATCCGTTCGGGCTCGAACAGCCGCGGACCGGTAAGGACGGGGCTGCGTCCTTGGCATAGGTGCCCTGCAACTCAAGGCATCGGGGACAGGCGGTGTTGTAAACGGCCAGCGTCACTTTCGTCACGCGCGGGTTGGCGCGCATACGAGCCAGCGCGCGGGCGCGTTCAGAGTCAACCGTTAAATCGGCTCCGCAGTGCGTACAGTTTGATTGTTCATCGGTTGTTTGGTGATGGCATACAGCGCAAGTCTGCACGAGAGCCTCCAGTTTATTTGTGCGCGGATTCTACGCACGCATGCGATGCGCGTCAATGGCTGGCGTTACGCAGTGTGCGCGCAGATGTCGTCAGGAGAGTGCAGAACTCGGGGTCTACGGCGGCAACGATCCATAATCTTAAAGTTTCCAGATTCATGAAGAATTTATGCAACGAAACGAGACATGGGTCGTTAATAATAGTATACTAATAGTACGAAAATCGTAGGGTAGTCGTAGGATTGCAGTTGTTACGTAAAGTAGGTAAGGAATGTCTCGTCCGGCACAGTTCCTCGCGTTGACATACTCGCTGCTGGTGTTGCTGCTTGGTCTTAACGTCCTCATTGCGTATCTAGCGCGCTAGGCCAGCGCAGCGCCGGATGGCCCTTTCGGCGGCTTGTTTGCGCGCTGCCAATAACACCCCCAAACACGGATAACTGCAAAGCGCACAGTCCGTGGCGCACCGCCACTTGGCGGGTGTTGATTCTGCGTCAGAGTCTCCATCCCACATCAATGCGAATGTTATGGTTCTGGCCGGGGCGGCTCGAGCACTAGGCGTCCCCACGTGGTCGGGTCGGTCACGACCCGGCCTTCGACGTGGGTGAGGATCGACTGTAGGTCGATCTCGCCGGGACGGTCGTTGTCATTCAGCGAGAGAATGAATCCATACTCGCGTCCTGTGGTCGGGATGGTGTCAAAGAGCGCCCACGGGATCATGATCTCGCCTT
>JBHHUI010000855.1:0-1625 GCA_046753805.1 Anaerolineales bacterium | reverse complement strand
CTGGTCATCCCGACGCGCGGCACGGCCGCCGTACACGGGTACGACGTCGTGCGCGCGTCCGCCGAGGTGCGCCGATTGATCGGGCTGGTATTCAGCAACGAGAATTCCTTCTACGGCCGGTTGACAGGCCGCCAGAATCTGGAGTTCTTTGCGGCGCTGCAAAACTTGACCGGACGCCTCTTCCGCACACGGAGCGATGAACTATTTGACTTGTTTGGGCTGCGCAACGCCGCCGACGCTCCGTTCCAGTCGTACTCCACCGGCATGCGCCAGAAGCTGAACGTGGCCCGCGCGCTGTTGCACGACCCGCAGGTGATCTTTCTGGACGAGCCGACGAAGGGCATGGACGTACTCACCGCCGAGACGCTGCGCAACTTGCTGCGCGCCGAACTGGTCGAGCGACGCGGCAAGACCGTGCTGCTCACCACGCACGACCTTGACGAGATGGAGGCCATGTGCGACCGTGTTGGCGTGCTACAAGCCGGGCAGCTGCGCGCCGTCGGTCGGCCGGCGGATCTGATCGGCGCGGCCAGCGCGACGGTTGTGTACCGGCTCGAACTGGCCGGGGCTTCCAATGGAATCGCACTGCATCTGGAACAGCTCGCCGGGATCGATTCGGTCGTACTCGTGTCACAGACGGCCGGCGCGATAGTGCTGGACGTGACGCTCAACGACCCGGCAACTGCGGACGCCTCGCTGTGGGAGACGCTCGCCGCTCACGGCGCGCGGGTCAAACGCTACGGCCCGCGGGATGAGGGGCTGGTGGAATTGTTGCGCGAACATGCAGCCAATGACGGATGAATCACCACCAAGACACCAAGAGAGGCACAGAGACCACAAAGACTCATTAGTTCACTTCGTGTCCTCGGGTGACACTTTGTGACTTCGTGGTAAGAGATGAACGCGACCAGCACCTACGTACCCGGAACCTCGCCGAGGCTCGCCAAGTACGCCGCCTTTGTCAAGCGCGGGTTCCTGCACGCCAGCAGCTACCGACTGAACTTCGTCGGCACGTACCTCGGCGGCATTCTGATCGTCGTCTTTTTCTCCGTGCTGGCGAAATTCTTCGGCAACGCACAACCGGCCGCGCTGGAACCGTACGGCGGGGACTACTACACCTTCCTGCTGATCGGGGCGGTCTTCGCGCGCTATCTCAGCCTGGGATTGCGTCACTTCGGACGCGAACTGGAGCACGAGCTGGCCACGGGCACGATCGAACCGGTCATGGTCACAGCCACGCCGCCCGGTCTGGCGCTGCTCGGCCCATCGCTCTGGATTCTCATCGAGGGCCTCGCACTGATGGCCCTGCAGCTCGTCCTCGGCGTTGTACTCTTCGATGCGGACCTGTCGCAGGCGAACTGGCCCGCCGCGCTTGTCCTCGGCGCGCTCACGCTCGTGGCGCTCAATAGCTGGGGCATCCTGTCAGCCGCTTTCGTGTTGCTATTCAAGCGCGCCGACCCGTTGAGCTGGCTGGTAGACGTGACCATCTTTTTGCTGGCGGGCGTCTATTTCCCCATCCAATTGCTTCCGTTCTGGCTGCGCATCTTCGCCTATCTGCTGCCGCTCAGTCACGCGCTGGAAGGATTGCGCTTTGCGCTGATGCGCGGCCACACACTGGCGCAACT
>JBHHUI010000854.1:0-1627 GCA_046753805.1 Anaerolineales bacterium | reverse complement strand
GGTGGGAATGACGCCGGCCACGGGACCCACCTTAAAGAACAGCAGCACCGGGATGAGATACACAAACGCCGGCAGCGTCTGCATAAAATCGAGTATCGGGCGCAGGAAGGCTTCAAAACCGTCGTGACGCGCGGCCAAAACCCCCAGCGGGATGCCAAAAGTCAGTGAAATGGCCACGGATTCCACCATCAGCGCCAGCGTACTCATGCTCTCGTCCCACAGGCCCACCAGTCCCATGAATAACAGTCCGGCGGTGCATACCAGGCCGACGCGCAGCCCGGCCACGCGCTGCGCCACAAAATACACGCTCGCCACGATTACAACCCACGGTAGCCGCAGCAGGATGGCTTCCACCCAGCCCAGGCTGGTATCGATTCCGGCGGTAACCGGCGCGAAGAACCACGTAAACAGCGGATGGCTGGCGCGGTTGACGACGGTCCAGTCGCGGAAATCATCCACGCGGTCCTTCACCGGCGCCGCCAACGGATCGGGAAAGTCTCCGATACCGGAAGTCTGATTAACGACCAGAATCAGGAGTATTGCCAGCCCTGCGACCAGCCACAGCGCCATCGCACTGTTCCAGCGTGGGCTGCTGCCGGCGCTTCCCTTGCGGAGTGCGGCGCTCTCACTGCGCGCCGGACTATTCAACATGAGCTATGGATTAGTTCCTCCGGCGGGCCCGCCGCCGCTCGCGCCGGGCGGCGCGCTCTTCGGGCGCGTGGGCGTCCGCACTACCGGCGCCGGCGCGCTGCGCCACCAGCCAGGCCGTGCAGTTTTCGTCGCGCCCCATCATGACGTCCGCAGCTTTGATGGTCTCGCTGATTTCGCGCTCAATTGGATTGGTAATTGCACACGTCATCCCGGAGGCGATCGCCATCGCGAGGAAAGTAGAATTCAAGCGCGGCCGGCCGGGCAACCCAAATGAGATATTCGACGCGCCGCACACACAGTTGCAACCAAGCTCCTCGCGCACGCGCCGTACGATGCGAAAGAGCGAATCAGCCGCATAGCGCATGGCCCCTACGGGCATGGCGAGCGGGTCGATCAGTACATCTTCGCGTGGAATACCGTAGGATTCCGCGCGAGCGACGATCTTTTTCGCGACGGCAAAACGCACCTCGGGGTCCTCGGAAATGCCCGATTCATCGTTGGAGATCCCGATCACCGCACAGCCAAATTCGGCCACGAGCGGCAGAACAACTTCCAGCCGCTCGTCCTCGCCGGTGACTGAATTCAGCAACGGCTTGCCTTTGTACACACCCAGTCCACGCCGCAGCGCTTCCACGATCGACGAGTCAATGCACAGTGGCACGTCCGTAATCTGTTGCACCAGCTCGATAGTCTCGGCCAGAATCGCCGGCTCGTCCGCCAACGGAATGCCCGCGTTCACATCCAACATATGTGCGCCGGCGGCCACCTGCGCGAGTGCGTCGGCTCGTACCCGTTCGTAGTTGCGCGCTTTCATCTCGGCCGCCAGCTTCTTCCGCCCGGTGGGATTGATACGTTCGCCGATCATGACAAACGGGTGGTCGGGGCCGATGCGAACTTCTTTGGTGGAGGATGTAATGATTGTCTCAACCAATGCTCACGTCTCCTTTGTTTGTTTGTATAGAAGGACGCGGATATC
>JBHHUI010000853.1:0-1637 GCA_046753805.1 Anaerolineales bacterium | reverse complement strand
CGACCGGCAGGCGCAGGCCGGAAGTGATGTAGAGCACTTCCCACATAAGCGCCAGTCCGTTGGCGGAGGTTGCGGTCATCACCCGCGCGCCGGCAGCGCTGGCCCCCACACAGGCGCTCATGGCCGAATGTTCCGACTCCACCGGCACGAGTTCTGTGTCCATGCGCCCGTCGGCGACGAACCGCGCCACGTCCTGCATGATCTGCGTCGTGGGCGTGATTGGATACGCCGCGCACACGTGCGGGTTGATCTGGCGAATGGCTTCGGCCACGGCCTGATTCCCGGTGAGCGCCAACATCGGGTGCAGCGGCGTTGCCGGTTGGGATTCGACTTCGGTCGTTACGATCTCGGCTTCAGGCATGATCTAAACTCACAGCGCCTCAATGAAGCGACCCTCCTCTACCATCACGATTGCATTCACCAGGGGCGGACACTCCCGGGCGCAGATGCCGCAACCCTTGCAATAGTTGTAGTCGAAGCCCAGCATGCGACCGCCGTCGATCCGGATGGCCGAGTCGGGGCACGCGATCCAGCAGTGCAAACAATCGACGCAGGCGGCCGTGTTGAGCACCGGGCGCTTGCCGCCGCCGCGCCAATCGCCGGTAATGTAGGCCACCGACGTGCCGCCCTCCGGGATGACCCCGCCAATGGGCAATTCGCGCCAGGTATCTTTTTCAGGGTCGATCACAGTGCTACCACCTCCGGCTGCAGCGCCCCAGCGACCTCATCATAGGCGCGGCGGATGGCCTGCAGGTTCCCTTCCACAATGCGGGCATCGAATTTCTTGCCGAAACTGATTTCAGTTTTCGACAAGAGCGTTTCAATTTCAATGATCCCCGTCACACGGGCAAGTGCGCCCAGCATCGGCGTATTGGGCTTGCGCAGGCCAATCGTCTCCTGCGCGATGGCGTTGGCGTCGACGGTGAAAACGCGACGATTTGCACCAAGAACGCGTTGCGCTTCCGCCGGCGTCTTCGACGTGTTCACAATGAAAACGGCGTCAGCGGATGTGCTGGCGGTGACCGCGCTGCCGTCCGCGCCAACCAGCGTGGGGTCTACCACTACGACCACGCTTGGACTCTCGACAATACCACGCGCCTGGATCGGCTCCCCGGCGATGCGGTTGAAAGCCTTGACGGGCGCGCCCATGCGTTCCGGCCCGTAGTCGGGGAACGCCTGCACATATTTGCCCTCGGCGATGGCGGCGTCGGCCAACGCCTTGGCAGCCGTGACAGCGCCCTGCCCGGCGCGGGCGTGCCAGCGGATTTCAATCATGGGCGTAATCCACCATTGGTTCCAGCAGCACCCGGATGCAAAGGTCCGGGCAGGCGTCTTCGCACTGGCGGCAGCCCGTGCACATGCCCGGATTGGACACGCTGGCGACTTTGCCGGCCAGGCGCGTCTTATCCGGCGTCATGTTGAGCACGTGCTGCGGGCAAGCATGCACGCAGAGTTCGCAGCCGGTACACAACCAGGCATAGATTTCAAGCGGCTGGAGCGTGGCGGCCGGCGCGTTCATGCGCTCGTTTCCTTCTGGCCGACGTTCGCGTGGATGAAAGCGATGACATCGGCAAAACGACTCTGTGTTGGGAATACGCCATCCACGCCCAGCGCCCGCAACGCGGCGACGTCTCGCA
>JBHHUI010000852.1:0-1639 GCA_046753805.1 Anaerolineales bacterium | reverse complement strand
TGCAAACTCCGCTTGTACTGAGCCGCGCCATTCTGGATTCGCTCATCGAGCAAGAGCTTGCCCGTGGTGAAGCAGAGAAACTCGGAATCGAAGTCAGCGACGAGGAGCTCGAAGCGCGCCTGCAGTCATTCTTCAATTATTTTCCAGACGGCACCCCCACACCATTCCCATCGCCGACATTCGTTCCCACGCAAACGCACACACCCGGGCCGTCGCCGACGCCGGATCCAGACGTGGAGCCTACCGAAATCCCCACCGAAGCTCCAACGCCGCTCCCGCGCCCCACGGCGACCGAATATACGGCTGCTGCGTATCAGGAAGCGTACGGCGAATACATTGGCATCACGGCCGCCGATACGCGGATGTCGGAAGATGAAATCCGGGCCGTCTTCAGAAATGCCATCCTCAGTGAACGATTGCGCGACGCCGTCATCACCGACATCCCGACGGAAGAGGAGATCGTCCATGCCCGCCATATCTTACTCGGGTTGGAGGACCGCGATCTGGCCGAAGAGGTGTTGACGCGTGCGCTGGATGGCGAAGACTTCGCCGCGCTCGCGGCCGAGTATTCGATCGATACCTCTAACGCGGAGTCTGCTGGCGACCTGGGGTCCTTCGGACGCGGACAAATGGTCCCTGCATTTGAAGAAGCCGCGTTTTCAAATGATATCGGGATCGTGCCCGAGTTGGTCGAAACACAATTCGGCTTTCATATTGTCGAGGTGCTGGACAAAGGAACGCGCCCGGTGTCGGATTACGCGCTTAACCAACAGCGCGGTGCAGCTTACCGCGAATGGCTGTTTGAATTGCGCTCGAACGCCGACGTGGAAGTGTTCACGTGGTGGGAAGAGAATCCGCCGGACCAGCCGAGCCTGGACTCCTTTATTCGGCGGCAGCAGTCTACGGCTGTTGCGGCCGGGACTGCGACAGCCCATGCGGCGCCGCCCGCCACGGAAACGCCTGTACCGACCGAAACCGCCACAGCGGAAGAATAGCCCAGAAGTTTGCGCGAGGGCGCAAGGAGCTGAGCCGAGCCTTGCGTCCCTGCGTTTAATCCGCCGGTTCTAGGCCAACTCCGCGACTGGCTTCACCACTTCATCACCGTCTAGCTTGAGGCTCATCATCTGGCTGACGCCGTCGTCGCCCATCGAAATGCCGTATACCGTGTCCGCGACTTCAACCGTATTGCGGTTGTGCGTGATGATGATGAATTGCGTCTGCTGACTGAGCGCGCGCAGCTTCTCGCGGAAACGGCCAACGTTCGCCTCATCGAGCATCGCGTCGACTTCGTCCAGCAGCGCAAACGGTGTCGGACTTACTTGCAACAACGCAAAAATCAGCGCCGAAGCCGTTAGCGAGCGCTCGCCCCCGGAAAGCAACGCCAGCCCTTGCTCGCGCTTGCCGGGAAGCTGCACCACCACGTCGATCCCGGTTGTGGTTAAGTCATTGGGGTGGGTCAGTTGCAGTTCGGCGTGACCACCGCCAAATAACTCCGTGAAGACTGTGCGGAACTCCCGCGCCACGGCCTCGAACGTGCGGCGGAACTCGGTTTCCATGAGAATGTCGAGTTCGGCGATCACTTCGCGCATCTGCTCGGCTGCTGCCTCCAGGTCCGCGATCTGGTTCGTCAGGTTTTCGT
>JBHHUI010000851.1:0-1641 GCA_046753805.1 Anaerolineales bacterium | reverse complement strand
AGGCGTTCCGTCAGTTCGACACCGGCGAAGGCGACGACATATACAAGATAACGGCGGCGAAGATTTACCACCTACCATCTCCCGGCGACGTGGACGGCGATCAGCGACAGGTTGGCAAGTGTATCGAGCTGGCGTGTCAGTTCGGCGGTGGGCTGGGAGCGTTCGGCACAATGTCCAAGGCGTTCGGCGTGATTGTGCCGGAGTCCGAGGCGCTTGACGCTATCCGCACATGGCGCGAGGCGCACCCGAAGATCGCCGCGATGTGGCGCGAGCTGGATAACAAGGCGCGGCTGTGCATCCGGTACGGCATGGACTTCGATTGCGGCAGGGTGGGCTTCACCATGCGCAACGGCCACCTGTACCAGACGCTGCCATCGGGGCGCGAGCTGTGCTACCCGGAGGCCCGCGTCGAATTGGCAGACACCAAGTTCGGTCAGCGCCCGGCCATCACGTTCTATGGCAAGAACACCTACACGAACCAGTGGGGGAGGTGCCAGACATACGGCGGCGGGCTGTTCCAGTCCTGCGTGCAGGGCTTGGCGCGAGACATTCTGTACGACGCACTCGCACGGTTGGACGAGGCCGGGCACCGGGTGGTCATGCACGTCCACGATGAGATCGTCGTCGAGTCCGACGCGCTGCCGTTGCCTGACCTTGAGGCTCTGATGTGCGTGGCGCCGAACTGGGCCGAGGGGCTGCCACTGGCCGCTGAGGGCTGGGAAGGCGAGAGGTACAGGAAGTGATTACTACACAACAGGAGAACTGCGAATGAGCTTTGACGACATTAAGTGGCTGGCTGAGAGCAAGCGCATACAGTGCGCAATCGATGTGGGCACCACGCAGGCACCACGCGCCGGACGCGAGCACTACCTAGGCATGTCCGGGTTGGGAGGGTGCGCGGCGGAGCAGTGGCACAACTACCACATTGCTGACGCGCATGGCGTGGGCATCGACCCGCCGCTGCAGCGCATCTTCGATCTGGGCAACACCTTAGAGGACGTGGTCATCGGGTATCTTAATGCTGGAGGGGTAACGCCGGTATCGGTGCAGGCTGAGTACACGGACTTCGACGGCAGATTGCGCGGCCATTCGGACTTTGTGTACGACACACCAGACGGCCACCGCATAGTGATGGACGTTAAGAGCATGAACGATCGCAACTATCAGTGGCTCGCCAAGACGGGGGTGAAGAACGCGCAGTGGAAGTATTACTGCCAGCTAATGATGTACGCCCGATACGAGCAGGCTGACGCGGTGCAACTCATCGCGTACAACAAGAACGACAGCCGCATGCTGGTACAGACGATGGGATACGACGAAACCACGGCGGACATGCTACGGGCGAGAGCGCAGATGATACTCGACGCACCGAGCAAGCCACCGTGCGAGAAAGGAAATGGGAGAGTCAAATGGTGCAACTGCAAACAAACTACAAAACCCTAAAGATAGTGTTCACGCCAACAAACATGGGAGTGAACGCAGAGGTAGAGGTGAAACGCCAAGGTAGCGACATCCGCATGGTGCTGCCGGGCCTGCCGCCTGACCGCGTCCAAGCCGTGCTCAACGCATTGAGCGGCACCGTGCGGGACATACTGGAGGATCGAGATGCTTGAGAAGGAGATTGAGAAACGCTCAGTGCAG
>JBHHUI010000850.1:0-1656 GCA_046753805.1 Anaerolineales bacterium | reverse complement strand
CGGCGTGGTTTGCTGCGAACACATCCCAGGCATTAGCCAACCAGAACTGTTCCAACACACCGCCGGAACCGAGTTGGAAATGGTAGATGACTTGCGTATGTGGATTCACACACCAGGCCGTGCCGTTGCCGGCCGGTACGACGCGCGCGGCGCAGCGGGCTGCCGCCCAGGGAGTTGTCCAGGTACCGGCGGGCAAGCGGGCATCCAGGCTGGCGGCTCGCCAGCCCAAAGTAGTCGTAACCAGCAACAGCGCCAGCGGGCTGACCCAGGCCGAGCGATACGCAATCAAGAGCAGTGGCGCAGCCAGTCCTCCGGCCAGCGCCAGCAACACGGGCCAGCGCCGCACCTGCGAGCCGGCGCCCAGCGCCAGCAGCACCAGTAGAGGCGCCAGCGGTGCAACCCGGCGCGCCCACTGTCGCACGCGTTGGGCAGTTGGCGCGTGGATTTCCTCAAACAGGGCAAGACCGTCTGCTGGCAGTGGACGCAAGAATCCGCGTAGCCCGGGATGGACGCCGGCGCGGGCCGCCCGGGTGAGCAACGCCATGACCACAACCAGCAGCGCGGCCAGCACCGGGATCCAGAGTTCGGTTTCGAAATAGGCTGCCAGGAAGGTGAGCGACCAGAATGCGGCGCAGCCAGCCAGCGCCCAGCGCAGCAGCCAGATGGCGCGGGGATGCACCAATCCGGCGCGGGCTGCCCGCGACATCACCCTGCAGTACACCGCGAGCACTCCGATGGCTGCCGGCGGGAACAACAGGTACCAGAGCGAGCTAACTACGACGAGTGTTGCAGTCATCGGGCGTCAGCAGTGCGACGCCGCGTATCGACGCCAATGGGTGGGCCCGTCGAGCATGCCCGCAATCCATGGCCTGTGCGTACTCACTGATGGATACTATACAGTTCCCAGACTTCGGAGTAGGTAATCGTGCTGCCAAACAACTGGTATTCGGCGCGGACGACACCGGCGCCAGGGCAGAGCCACACATACGAATCGCCGACATTTCCCTTAAAACGCAGCCGATAGCAGTCCGCGAAGTCGCCGGCGGGGGTTGCCACGTCCTCCTGCGCCTCGACCTTCCAAATGTGCACTACCTGTTGGGGCTGCAGCACGCCGGCCACATCCCAGCGCTGCCCGACTTCGAGCGGCCAGTTGAAGACCAACTGCGTCACCAGTCCCGGGCCGGAAAAGCGGTTATCTGCGATACGGTAGCGTTCAGTACGGCTTATTGCGTCAATCTGCGTCCCGGAGGTTGCGGGAGTGTTATGGAAACGGGCCGTGTAAATCCAGGCTCCCTCATCTTGACGCACCAGGGTAATTGTCTCGGACGCAATGCCAGACCAGTTTATTACGCGGCGCTCGTTTTCACCGAAGCGTTCGTCTCGCACTGTGACACGAAAACTGCGCGTGTTGCCGACCTGGAGCGGGACCACGTCGAGAAGCGCCGGACGAGGAACCGATGTTGGCGCGGGGATGGATGTTGGTGCGGGTTGCGTTGCTGCGCAGGCTGCCAGTAGCACGGCAACCAGTGCGAATATATATGCCGTCAAGCGGTCCGGCCGCCGCAATTCAGGATCGGGAGGCCAGCCATTCCTGCACCCGGCCGATCGGAACAGCATGCGCAACATTGCCATCGCGGCCGGCCATGGTTTCCGCGG
>JBHHUI010000849.1:0-1662 GCA_046753805.1 Anaerolineales bacterium | reverse complement strand
ACTCGAACGCAGCCGGGTCTTCGGCGACGTGTGGCTGACGTGGGTACTGTGGAGGAGTCTTCGTTTCGAGCAACTCGTTTCGCGTCTGCTGCCGCCGGGGCGCGAAGAGGTCCCTTGGCCGAAGATCATCGCCACGCTGGCGATCGCTCGGGTGTGCGATCCGTCGAGCGAACTGCACATCGCGGAGCAGTGGTTTCGCAAGACGGCCCTCGACGACCTGCTGAGCATCCCCGAAGAGAAAATCAATGACGACCGCCTGTACCGCGCGCTCGACCGCCTGCTGCCACTGAAAGAGGACGTGGAGCGCCACGTGCGCCGCCGCCTGGGCGAGCTGTTCGAGATCGATTACGAGATTCTGCTGTACGACATCACCTCGACCTATTTCGAGGGCGAGGCCAAGGCCAACCCGCTGGCGCGACGCGGCCACAGCCGGGACAAGCGCCCGGATTGCAAACAGGTCAACATCGCGCTGGTGGCCACGAAAGAAGGGCTTCCGCTGGCCTATGAAGTATTTCCGGGCAACACCGCCGACGTGACCACGGTGAAGGAGATCGTCTCAAGCATCGAAACGCGCTTCGGCCGCGCCGGCCGCATCTGGATCATGGACCGCGGCATGGTCAGCGATAAGGTGCTCGAATGGCTGCGCGGAGAAAGCCGTTCGTATATCGTCGGCACCCCAAAAAGCCTGTTGAAGACATTCGAGGCGCAACTGTTGGAAACGCGGGACTGGCAGGTGGTACGTGAGGGGCTGGAGGTCAAGCTATGCCCATCTCCGGACGGAACGGAAACTTTCATCTTATGCCGCTCGGAAGCACGCAGAGAAAAGGAGCGCGCGACACACGAGCGCTTTGCGGCGCGCATCGAAGAAGGCCTGCAAAGACTGGAGCGCCGCTTGGCGAAGGCGAAGAAGAAAGAGGATCCCTCGGAGACCGGCAAGCAGATCGGCCGGCTGTTGGAGCGCAACCGCCGCGCCGCAAGACTTTTTGAAGTCCGTGTGCAGTCGGACTCGGAAAACCACTGCGGCGTCGGGATCACCTGGAAGCGCGACGAAAAACACGGAGCATGGGCGCGGCTGAGCGAAGGCTGTTATCTGCTGCGCGCCTACGGCGTCGACTGGACAGCGCAGGAACTCTGGCGCGCGTACATCCAACTGACCGATGTGGAAGAAGCCTTCCGCATCCACAAGACCGAACTCAAGCTGCGTCCCGTGTGGCATCAGACGGAGGAGCGGACGCGGGGACATATCCTGGTGTGCTTCCTGGCCTACGTGCTGTGGAAGACGCTGGAGCAATGGATGCAGCGCGCCGGGCTGGGCAAGAGCCCCCGCAAACTGCTTGAAGAACTGCGGCAGATTCAGAGTACCGACGTGATCCTGCCGACGACCGATGGGCGTGAGCTTCGTTTACGCTGCGTGCCGAAGCCGGAAAAACCCTTGGCCATCCTGCTGGACCGCCTGGGCCTTACGCTTCCCCATCGCCTTCATCCACCGAAGTGCCTGGCGAAAATGTAGTGACAATTTGGGCCTGATTTTTCCTGTAACTCCTTTATTATCAACAAAATCACACATTGTGCTGCGGAAGTTGGGTTAGCGAGGGGTGGGTGGCCGCAGGCCACAAGAAGCCTCTCCGTGCGCCCCGGTTCCCCTCTATCCGTGCGCTGATG
>JBHHUI010000848.1:0-1662 GCA_046753805.1 Anaerolineales bacterium | reverse complement strand
CTGCCCGCCATCTTCACGGGCCTAAACTTGCCGGGGCTGCTGGTAAAACACTGGGGGCAAAAACCGAACGCGGCGGTGCAGGCGGTTCTGGCGGAAGGCAGCATGTTCACGGAAGTGGCCCGCGCTGGACTGTCCGCGCGCCTGGCCAATGCCTATCCGCCCGGCTACTTTGCAGCCATCGAGTCGGGAAAACGGATGTATTCGGCCATTCCCATGGCAGTCACCTCGGCCGGAATCGCACTCCACACCGCCGACGATCTGCGCGCCGGGCGCGCGTTCTCCGCCGATTTTACGGGCGCGGGCTGGCGCGAACATCTGGGGATCGCGGACGCGCCGTTGCACTCACTGCCAGAAGCCGGGCGCAGGTTGGCGGAGTGCGCCCAACACCACGCGCTCTACTTTTTCGAGCACTGGCCCACCGACTACACTGGACATCGGGGCACGCTACCGGAGGCTGTCATGCTGCTCGAACGCCTCGACGGCGTCATCGGCGGGTTGCTCGACGCGTGGGATGACAAAAACGGCCTGTTCATCCTTACCTCCGACCACGGCAACATGGAAGACATGGGAACCCGCAAGCATACCCACAACCCGGTACCCACCATCGTCGTCGGTCCCGAGCATGCCGCGCGCGCCGCGCACATCCACACGCTGGCCGATATCGCGCCCGTCATACTCGAGTTTCTCGGGCTGGACTCTTCCGGGGAGCTGTGATCGGCCAATAATCCCCATTCCCCGATCTCCATCTCCGCACCCCACGCACACTTGTAACCCCCTCCAAAGCGAATATCATTGACGGCATGGATCGACCCCGCAGCCTGGGACTCGCCGGATTGCTATCGATAGTTCAGGGTGCCGGCCTGATGTCATTGGGCGCGCTGGGCGTCGAGGCGGTCCTTGCCAGCCCGACGGCGCTCATGCTCCTCCGTGAAATCATGCGACCCGACCTGCTCGCCGATATTCAATTCGCGCTGGCGCATTTCCGCCAACTTGTCACCGCCAGTCTCTTCCCCGTAGTCTGGATCGGGATCGGACTGGGAACCCTGATCTGTGGGCTGGGGCTGACACGTATTCAGGTCTGGGCCTGGTTGGGGAGTCTGGTGGTGGAGGGGCTGATCCTGGCCTGGACGCTGCTCAATCATTTTTCCGCGCGCGCTGACATCATCGATTACGTTTCAATGGCGTCGGCGATTGTGATCGTATTGCTGCTCAACCAGTTTGACACGCAGCAAGCGTTCCGCCAACAGCGGCGGCGCCTCGAGGAGCAAATGGGACAATGAACGCATTGAGCGATTACGACCTGCTGCGGCGCTTCGAGCCTGTGGTGGTCTACACCGCCGGCGAAAACTTCTTCCCCATGGACGTGGACCGCTACCTGGCGGAGTGCTCACTCTGGATGGACAAATCGGACGAGCCGCCTCGGACCCTCGTGCCCGAGGGCGGCATTACATTGCGCGACCTGGCGCGGCTGCCCCCGGTTGGCTTTGACGCTGTGTACTATCTGCGCTTTGTGGAACCGCTGTCGCCGGTGCAATTGCTGCGCTACCACCGGCAGAACCGCCGTGAGTTTCGGCCGTCGCGCGGACGGCTCGCGCGCGTGGGGCTGGCATCGCGACTGCTCGACACGATCTTCTCAGTCACATTTGTATTGCGCGGCACAGT
>JBHHUI010000847.1:0-1667 GCA_046753805.1 Anaerolineales bacterium | reverse complement strand
AGCCGGAAAGAGATGGACACGGGCGTCGGAAGCTCGAGATCGCCGCAGCGCACGGATTCCACGAGCGCCTCGGGTGAACGCCAGCGCGCCTCGGCCAGCTCCTCGTCATCGAGGCTGAGCTCGCGATGCGTGGCGCGCGCGCTGAACGAGTGGCCGCCTACTTGAGCTGGATCCTGCCACCGGGATTGACACCGGGAACGACGATTTGCGACGCCTGCTCGCGCTGCATCTGCTTCACCTCGTCGATCATCCGCTCCACCGCCTGCTTGACCGCCGCCGGGTACCTGGCGAGGGCCTCCTCCAGGGTCTCGGCCGGGATCTCGCAACTCACGGGCAGCGGGCCCATCTGTGAAAGCAGCTGCGTTTGCGCCACGAAAAGGACCTGTCTCGTCTCGTCAGGCGCACCGTCGGTGCGGACCGGCGTGAGCTTTCGCATCGATCCGACTTTCAAATCGGTGAAAGTCTCTTCGCGATAGAGGTTCGACCCGTCCATCTCCAGTTCGGCTGCAATCTTGTCGGATTCGATGCTCACTTCAGGGCTCCTGTCACTAAACGCGCTAAACGCGACGGCTTGCGGTGGAAATCGATGGTGCAACGCGGGCTAGTTTATCATGTGGCCTGGGCGTTCTTGTCCTCCCCGGCACACTTCGGTAGGCGAGCGCTGTTTCGCACCCTTCCCCGTGCACGATTACAACACATCGGTGCCGCGCAGGGTGCCGTCATATGACGCGCTCCCGATGCAGAATCGAAAAAGAGTTATCCACAACTTGTCACCCGATGTTACACATGCAATCCACAATATATTGCGCTTGACAGGCAACGCACATACTGTATATTGTGCTTTCAGGTGCCGCACGCGCAAGTGGGAAGCAGCGTGTGCAGCGCCAGAGGGGAGCAACGCGGATTGGAGGATCTGGCAGATGAAAGCGGCATCTGCGGTATTCCGCGGCGAACAATTCGACAACACGACGGTTCAGGGTGAAGGGCACCGACGTCGCCAGCCAGATGTCGCGCGATTGCCGGTTTCTTCAGGGGGCCGCTGTCGGGGTGAACAGCGACCGAAAAACACCAGGGGTAACAACAAAATGGAGCTAGCCCGTCGCAAGGCACGCAGCTTCGATGTGGCCGATTCGGGAGCAGCCATCCCACTTCAGAGCGCCTCATACGATATCTGGGACAAGAAGTACCGGCTCAAGAGAAAGCACGGTACAGACGTGGACCAGAGTATTGGTGATACCTATGCACGTATCGCGCACGCCCTGGCGGACGTGGAGGACACGCCGGAACAGCGCAAGGCGTGGTGCCGCAAATTTCTGTGGGCGCTATACCACGGCGCCATACCCGCGGGACGCGTCATATCGAACGCGGGCGCACAGTCACACAAGCCCGCGACATCCACGATCAATTGCACTGTGTCGGGCGTGGTGAAGGACTCGATGGCGGATATCCTCGAGAAAGTGCACGAAGCCGGGCTCACCCTGAAGGCGGGCTGCGGCATCGGCTATGAGTTCTCGACCCTGCGCCCCAAGGGTGCTTATGTATCCGGTGCCGGGGCGTACACCTCCGGGCCGCTGTCCTTCATGGACATCTACGACAAGATGTGCTTCACGGTCTCCTCGGCAGGCGGGCGGCGCGGGGCGCAGATGGCAACCTTCGATATCGGGCAT
>JBHHUI010000846.1:0-1671 GCA_046753805.1 Anaerolineales bacterium | reverse complement strand
CGCTGACAACGGCGCCCGTGGAGGAAATTGAGAAACCGCTCTACCGGGCGGAGGTCTTTGCCGAGGGGTTGTCGTTCCCGGTAGCGATGGAGTTCGCGCCCGACGGCAGCTTGTATTACGCCGAAAAGAACGGCGGCGTGCGCGTGCTCAGCCCACAGGGCGAACTGCAGCCCAATCCGGTTTACACCGTGCCGGTGGACGGCTCCGGTGAGCGGGGCTTGCTGGGCATTGCACTCGCGCCCGACTTCGCCGACAGCGGCCACATCTGGGTCTACTACACGGCCGCCGATGCGCTCGTGAATCGCGTCGGCCGGTTTACCGTGCGAGACGGCGTGGGCGCGGACTTTCAGGATGCTTTTGAAGACCGGATCGCATTTGAAACTTCCACCATCCTGAACGGCGGCGGCCTGCACTTCGGCTTGGACGGCATGCTCTACATCTCTTTCGGGTCCACCAATAACGTGCTCACGGCGAACGAGGCCGATACGCCGCACGGCAAACTTCTGCGCGCGCAGCCCACGATCCCGCTGACGCCCGCGCTGGACAACCCCGACCCGGCCAGCCTGATCTACGCCCGTGGTTTCCGCAACATGTTCGACTTCACGATCCACCCTGTCACGGGCCAGGTCTTCGGCACGGAAAACGGCGGCGACTGCGACGACGAAGTGAATCTTATCGTGGCCGGTGGGCATTACGGATGGCGCGAGAACGGCCTGTGTGAGGACAACAACCTGCCGGCAGATTACCCGTATCAGCGTCCGTTGATCTACTACACCCCCCCGGCCGGTCTCACCGGTATTGATTTCTACCAGGGTGATGAGTTCCCCGAATGGCAGGGTGATATGTTGTACTGCGGCTGGCACAGCACCGATCTGGTGCGCGTCAAATGGAACGAGGATTTCACCCGCATCATTACAGCGGACATACTGGAGACCGGCGCCGCGCGTTGCCGCATCGACGTACTCACCGGCCCGGACGGTGCGATCTACTTTCAGGACATCACGACGATCTATCGGCTCGTGCGGAACTGATTTTCTGAAGGGTGCTGCGCGCTTCGCTCTTTGGGAGGTTCCGGTGATGCACGTCGCACTCTGTAGAAGGCCCAGGGTGGCTCACTCTTCACACCCCACGCCTCTCGCTGCGCGCCCCACACTCTGCCCCACGTAATATCCCGCACTTGCCCATTACAACCTCGCCGCTATACTCATATCCGACTATTTCTATCAGATTCGGGAGATACCCATGTCGTCGGACGGTGAATCCAGTCGCGGCCTGAAAACCATATTCGCAGTTGTCGGCGGCGTGATGGTGCTGGGCATTGCGGCATTCCTGATCGTCGCGCGCGGCCAGGACCTGGCAAACAGCAGCGGCTTTTTCGGCACGCGCGCCACCCTCTTCGCCGACATCAACCTCGCAGCGCAGATTATTCTGCTGGCTGGTTTATCGGTCGGCTTCGGACTCGCTCGCACAAGCAATATCTCCGCGCATCAGTACAACCAGACCATGTGGGTTTTCGTCAATCTGGCCCTGACAATCTTTATCATGGCCGTCTCGTTCAATCAGCAGGTCACACCGGGCATTCCGGAGAAGCTCCTGCGCGCCTACTACGGCACATCGACTATCCACGCGGTGCTGGGTACGATCACGATCCTGTCGGCGCTGGTGATTGTG
>JBHHUI010000845.1:0-1673 GCA_046753805.1 Anaerolineales bacterium | reverse complement strand
ATGGTGGGCACGGGCAGCGCGCTGGTAGCGAGTCTGCGCGCCGGGCGGAATAGCGTCGGCATCGAACTCAATCCCAAATACGCCGCCATTGCGCGCGACGTCGTGGCCGCCGAGCGGAACGCGCTGGAAGGCGCGGCGGCGAACCTGAAAGCGGATGTCATCGCCGGCGACGCGCGCGATGCGACCACGTTCGGTATTCCGCCTGTCGATTACATTTTCACCTCGCCCCCGTACTGGGACATGCTGCGCATGCGCGGTGCGGCAACACAGAAGCAGCGCCGAACCGACCCCAATCTGGACCTGTACTACTCGGACGATCCGCGCGACCTGGGCAACGTGGCGGACTACGAAGCCTTTCTCACGCAGTTGTGCGATATCTACGCCGCGCTGCACCCGCTGCTCAAAGAGCGCGGTTACATGACCATCGTCGTCAAGAACGTCAAGAAGGGCGGCAAGATTTATCCGCTGGCCTGGGATATTGCCCGGAGACTGGGGGAGGTCTTCACGCTCAAAGACGAACGCGTGTGGTGCCAGGACAACCAGCGTCTGGCCCCGTACGGACTGGGCAACGCCTGGGTGAGCAATACATTCCACCACTATTGCCTGCAGTTCCGGAAGGAATAGCTGCGCATGCCGTTGAAGGCCGCCGACATTGTCGCCCTACCCTTCGACGATCAGTACGCGCTTGCAGGCGTGCAGTACGCGCGCGACTCGCTCCACTATACCTACAACCGCATGGGCCTGCCCACGGCTGCGCGCCTGCGCAAGATCGTTGCCGGCGTCGTGTTCGAAATGGCCTTCCGCCGCTGGCTCGAAGCGCAGGATGTCCCTTACGATTTGCTGGGCGCGACGCACTTCACCGAACGCGACCGTTACGATATCGGTCTAGGCGGACGGCGCTGCGACCTGAAGAGCTTCTTGCTGCGGAGCAAAGCGGCGATCCGGAGCGTCCGAACCGACCCCGGATGGTTACTAGATGCCTCGGCGCTGGTGCCGGTTGACCAGCTTATCTCTACCCACCTCGGCCCCAAAGACATTTACATCTTTGGCTTTGTCGCCGGTCTCGAGGCGCGCAGCCTGGCCGACAGCCGGCAGGCGCAGATGCACGCTGCGCCGGCATACATGATCTATCCTCTGGCCGCACGCCAGTGGGCGCGTCCGCGTGCCTGGCGGCCGCTGGGACCGCTGGCGTTGAAGAGCAACGCGCGCGCGCCGGTGCGCGTGGAGGTCGGCGGCCTGGGCGAAGACCGGCAAGCGCTGCGCGAAGAAATCGAGCTACAACCGCGCGTGCGGGTGGAATTGCGGCCCGATTTCTTTGCCGTGCTCTATCTGCATGCCGCCGCCATCCCAACCGCCCAAATTGGCTTGCACAGCCCGGTGCTGCAGAGCACGGCGCTCATCGCGCCGCACGAGTGGAAGAACATCTGGCTGTACGGGCAGCGCATCTACCTCTGCGGGTGGATGAACAAGCACGAGTTTCGGAAGAAGAGCGAGCGGCTATTGCCCGGCAGCCTCACAAAGCAATACCGGCGCACGAAGACCATCAACCGGGCCTTGCCGATTGACGCGCTGCGCCCCATACAACAACTGGCCGACCTGGTTAAGGAGTCGCGCCGGTAGACCGCGCCGGTTACAGACTTGCGCCGGGCGAGTGCGTTATAATGCCGCACGCT
>JBHHUI010000844.1:0-1679 GCA_046753805.1 Anaerolineales bacterium | reverse complement strand
ATGGCGAGGAGAGGGCGCGTACAGCGCGGCTGACGACGGCCAGCGTGGCTGCGCCGGTGACCGCGGCGAAGAGGTTCAGGCGGAAGGCCGGCGCGCCCAGCGGGACCAGGGTGATGAACAGCTTGCCCAGCAGCGTGTAGAGCGCGAACCCCGGTGGGTGCGCGACCCCGAGCAGCGGTACAACCGCCTGGAACTCGCCCGCGTCCGCCGGGAGCACATCTCGTGCGGTCGTGAGGGCGTAAAGGCCGAGAAAGGCAAGGCCAAGCGCCGCATCGAAACTCCACGATGGTATTCGGGATTGTAGACTGTAGATCGGAGATTCGCGGTTCGATATACGGCGCTGAGGGTAAAGCTCCGTATTCTCCCCGTCTCCGTAGTGAACTCCGGCCGGATTACCCATCGGCAGCTGCTCGGTAAACCGCAACCGTTTCGCGCGCGGTGCGCGCCCAGGTGAATTTAGACGCCTGAGCGAGGCCCCGTTCGCGCAGGTCATCGGCCAGCTGCTCGTCCACGACGGCGCCGATAATGGCGGCCCCCAGTTTGCGCGTATCGGTTGGGTCTGCGATCAGGTAGGCGGCGTCGCCTACCACTTCGGGTAATGACGCCTCATTGGTCGTTACAACCGGCGTACCGCAGGCCATCGCCTCCAGCGGCGGGAGTCCAAAGCCCTCATAAGATGATGGATAGACAAAACAGGCCGCGCCCTGATACAGCGCCGGTTTGTCGGCCTCATCCACGTGGCCGATGAAGCGCACGCTGTCCGTCACGTCCAGTTCGTGCGCCAGTGCTTTCAAATCGTAGAACAGGCGGCCATCGGGATGTTGCGGGAGCGCGCCGGCGATGATGAGCGGATAATGCGCTCCGATCGGATCGTGGGCCCACGTCCACGCGGCCAGTAAGTGATGGACGTTTTTGCGACGGTGAAAACCGCCCAGATACAACACATAACTTTCCGGCAGGCCGTATTTCTCGCGTAGGGTTGCATCCACTTCAAAGGAGTCGCGCGGACGATATGCAGCGTCGGCGGCGAGGTGCACCGTGTGGATCAGTTCATCCCGCACGCGCAAATGCTTCGCAATATCCAGCCGCGAGTGGTCTGAATCGGCGATGACTGCAGCCGCGCCGCGCGTCGCCATGGCGACAAGCGACGTGTATAGCCGGGCCGCCGGCGCGCCCCGGTGCTCGGGCAGCAGCAATGGAATGATGTCGTGCACCGTCACGACGAATGGTACTTGCGACCGGAGCGGCGGCGCCCAATACGGGATGTGGGCCAGGTCCGCCGCAAGCCGTTGGGCGGCGCGTGGAAAAACGCACTGCTCGAAACGCACTTTGCCCAAATGGGTGGCGGCCGTCGGGACGCGGTGCATTGCACAGCCGGGCGGCATCGCCGCCGACTGCACATGGGCCGGAGCGATAACGTGGATTTCCAACTCAGGGTCGGTCGCCGGCAGGTGTTCGAGCAACGCCCGCAAGTAGCGTCCCGAGCCGGTGGACGGGTGGCTGAGGAACCAGCCGTTGATGGCAAGCCGCATGTCGGGCGGCTATTCTATCATCGGGCCGCGGGCTATAATCGTGACCGGCTTGCCTTTACGGCCGGATATCACCACCAAGACGAAGTCACAAAGCAGTCCAAACGCCCCCGTGGCGCGTCGTGTCTTTGTTGTGAAGATGTATGAAAG
>JBHHUI010000843.1:0-1679 GCA_046753805.1 Anaerolineales bacterium | reverse complement strand
GGCGCGTGTTCCATGTTCCAGCAGCAACCGACCCCGTACCCGACGCTCCCGCCGACGGTCGTCTCGCCAAACGAAATTTTTCGCGCCACCGGCGACGGCCCGGGCGTGACAGCAACCTTCTCATTAGCAGAAGATATGCGTATCCGTGTGAACTGGGACCAGTCCTCGACCGAGCGCTTCGTACTGGCTGTCTTCAGCGTGGACCCGACCGATACGGCGCAACAGTCCGGCTACGATCGCGTGATCTTTGAAGATTCTCTCGGCCCCAGCGCCTGGCATGGGGATGACGACTATATCGCCGGCACGTACGCCATCGAAGTCGAACAGGCCGACGGCCCCTGGGAAGTGTGGGTCGAACGGCTCGACTTCGGCCAATAACCAATTCCCCTCCTCCGTGGCGCCCGGTAAGACGGAACGCCGCGCCGCCCTATCAATGATCATATGAACCAGGTCGCTCAGGACCTGCAACTCGGCACCTTTGCCGGACGTTACACCTACGACGCGATCCTCGTCGGCAGCAAGACGGGCGAAACGCTGATGGCGTTCGACGACGAGACGCTGGCTTACGTCGTCATCAAGCGCCCCAGTCTGACGCAGCCGAACCCCGATCTGCTGGCCGCCGCGCTGGCCGATCTGGAGCGGGAAGCGCGCGCCCTCAAGACGCAGGGCATCGCGGGTCATGCGGCGGTATGTGCCCTGATCGACACCGGCTCCGCCGACGGTCATCCTTACCTGGTGTTGGAGCGGGCGCGCGGCACGCCGCTGCCGGAACTGGTGCAACGCTATCGGGAAGCCGGCACGCCGCTGCCGGTGACGACGGCGCTGCAGATCGTGCGCCAGTTGCTCGATCTGCTGATCGCGGCGCACCGCGCCGACGTGGTGTACAACGACGTCAAGGCGGAGCATCTGTTCTGGGATGAAGCGGGCGCGCAGCTGAAGGTGATTGACTGGGGCAACGCGCAGTTCGTAGACGAGAATGCGACGCGCGCGCGCGCGGCGGATGTCTTTCAGTGTGGCCAATTGCTATATGAACTGCTCACAGGCGAGCGATACGTGGATGGCGCTGCGGATAGGCTGGCTGAAAACCATATCGCGCGAACGCTCGCACCGGAACTGGCAGCGTTGTTGGCGCGGGCATTACACCGGGACCCGGCCGCGCGCTTCGCGAACGCTGCGGCGATGGCCGCTGAACTGGATATCCTCCTGGGAGGGGCGCCGGCGGCTGCCCCGGTTGATCCAAAAACTGCTCGGCCGCCAGCTGCCGTCCGGCCGGGACGGGTGCGAGTGCGGCGTAAGCGCCGCCGGCGCCCACGCCGCCCATTTGGCTGGTTGCTGGCGCTCGGCGGCGCGCTGGCGCTGATGATGACGGCCGTGTTTATCATTACGCGATCGCAGTCGACTACGCCGGAGCAAACCACAGTGCCGGCTACGCCGTTGCCGACAGAGGCGCGGCCCGCGCCAACCGTTCCGGTCACAGTCGCCGCACTGGACGCCGCGGCATGCGGCGCGCTCGCCGTGGCGGAGCGCGACCAGCAATGGGATCAGATTGTGGCCATTGCAGCCAGTCCGGCCGCGCCGGCCGAATGCAACGGGCGCGCCCTGGCTGAATTTACAGCCACAGCACACTTCCGCCTGGGCGCCGCCGCCTATCTCGCAGCGGACTACAGCCGGGCGGCCGA
>JBHHUI010000842.1:0-1682 GCA_046753805.1 Anaerolineales bacterium | reverse complement strand
CATGTCCGCTTTTTCAATGCCGAGTTCCCGCGCCAGGTAAATATCGTTCAATGCAAAGGGGTTGTGGGTCTTGATCGCCTTTATGTCCTCGATGGTGAGGTCGGCTCGTTCCAGAACACGCCTTGTCGCCGGCAGATTGGCAGCCGGCATGAAGCCTTTACGGGCGCGCCCCTGTGCGAATGCCACCAGCCGAATCTCGACCTCCTGCGAACGGCGCAGCTCGCGGGCGCGGGCGCGCGTGGTAACGACCAGGCCGGCATTGCCGTCTGCCGGATACGTCTGCCCGCCGTATGTCACCGAGCCGTCCGGGAGTACGGGCCGCAGCTTCTCCAGCCCGGCGGCGGTGGTAGGGAATACGCCTTCATCGTCCTCCACCGTGGCAAGCACCTTCCGGCCGCTCGGGTTGATCTCAATTGGCGCGACCATGTAGCGCTTGTGGAATGCGCCGTCTTCGGCGAGCGCCGCCTGATATTGTTCGTAGCGCAGCAACGCGACTTCGTGCTGCTCCTCGGTGGTGATCTCTTCTTCGCGGGCGACGTTTTCGGCCGTTTCAATCATCGCGTTGCCCGCGAACGGATCGCAGTTGAAGTTGTCCCATACCCAGTCTTCGGCCTCCGCCCGGCCGCCGGGGCTGAGCGGGTTCGGGTATAGCAGGTGCGGGCCGTTGGAGGTCCGGTCGGCGGTTATGCACAACACGGCCTGATCGGCGCCGTTGTTGGTATCCACCTCGAACGCCGCGCCGGCGATGACGCGCGCCGAAGTGGCGCAGGCTTGCGAAATAGTCGGCCCGGAAATTTGTTCCGCACCAATCAGGCCCGCGACCCAGGGCGCTCCGTAAAAGCCGCCCTGCGAGGGCACGGTTGTGCCCAGATGCAGCGCGTCGAACAGGCCGGCGTCGAGATCGCGCTCGGCAAGCGCCCGCTGCGCCACATCGGCGGCAAACCGCAGCGGGTGCAGGTTGGCGTAACTCCCCTGCCACTTGCAGAACGGCGTCGTCCAGTACGCGCCATATGGGATATAAGCGTTTTCAAGTTGCATCTTTAATTCCTCAGGCCCCAACCGTCATGCCCCCATCAACCCAGATGACCTGCCCGGTGATGTACGTCGCGTCGTCGCTTGCTAGAAAGGCGTGCACGGCCGCGATCTCCTCCGGCTCGGCCATCCGCCGCAGCGGGATGCCGGCCACAAGTCTTTCCAGGAGCTTCTCAGGAATGCTGGCCGTCATCTGCGTCTTGACGCCGCCCGGCCCAACGCAGTTGACAAGGATGCCGTAGCGCGCCCATTCGAGCGCCAGTGTTTTCGTCAGGCCGATGACCCCGGCCTTGGAGGCCGCGTAGTTGGCCTGCCCGATATTGCCCTGCGCGCCGACCGATGTGGTATTGATAATCCGGCCCGACTGCTGCGCCATCATAGGCACGGCTGCCGCCTGCGCCGCCAGAAAGGTGCCTTTAAGATTCACGTCCAGCACCGCATCCCACTTGTCGGCGGACATCTTCTTCACCTCGCCGTCTTTTACGCGCACGGTGAGGCCGTCGCGGGTAATGCCGGCGTTGTTTATGAGCACGTCCAGCCGTCCGAAACTGGAGAGCGCATCATTTACCATGTGCTGCACATCATCGGACTCGCTTACGTTGCCCACCACTGCCACGGCTTTGCCGCCGTCGGCGGTGATCCGTTCGACC
>JBHHUI010000841.1:0-1684 GCA_046753805.1 Anaerolineales bacterium | reverse complement strand
AGTAGGCCGACAGGCCGTATCGAGACCCGTTTTGCCGCAGTTCCTGGTCTCGATATGCCCCTGACGGGGCTACTCGACCAGCGAACTGCGTAACTCCTACATTAAAATGGATTTGTTTGATCACGCCCTGCAGAACCGCATGACTTCCGAAGCGCCGCTGGCCGCACGCATGCGCCCGCGCACGCTCGATGAGTTCGTGGGACAGGAGGAGATCGTTGGGGAAGGGAGGCTGCTGCGCCGGGCAATCGAGGCCGACCGGCTGTCGGCCTCGATCATCTTGTGGGGCCCGCCCGGAACCGGCAAAACCACGCTCGCAAATATCATCGCCCACAGCACCGCATCGGTATTCGAGACGATCAGCGCGGTGCTGGCCGGCATTCCGGCGTTACGCGAAGTCATCAAGAACGCGCGCGAACGGCGCAAGCTATACGGCACGCGCACGACGCTGTTCGTGGATGAAGTGCATCGTTGGAACAAGGCGCAACAGGACGCGCTGTTGCCGCACGTCGAAGACGGCACAATCGTGCTTATTGGCGCCACGACGGAAAACCCGTATTTCGAGGTCATCGGCGCGCTCGTTTCGCGGTCGCGCATTTTTCAGCTTAAAGCGTTGAGCGACGAGAATGTGGCCACAATCCTGCAGCGCGCCCTGGCCGACAAAGACCGCGGCTACGGGCGGCGGGCTGTCGATCTCGCGCCGGACGCGCTGGCGCACCTGGTGATGGTCGCCGGCGGCGACGCCCGCAATGCGTTGAACGCGCTCGAACTGGCAGTCGAGTCGACGCCGGCCGATGCGCAGGCTGTCGTACACGTAACGCTTGCCGTAGCGCAAGAGTCGATCCAGCGGCGTGCAGTGCTGTACGACAAGGACGGCGACGCGCATTACGACACGATTAGCGCATTCATTAAATCCATCCGTGGCTCGGACGCCGACGCCGCGCTCTACTGGTTGGCAAAGATGCTCTATGCCGGCGAGTCGCCTCGTTTCATTGTCCGGCGGCTGTTGATCCTGGCAAGCGAAGACATTGGATTAGCCGACCCGCTGGGGCTTGTAGTGGCCAATGCAGCTGCGCAGGCGTTTGAGTTTGTGGGCATGCCGGAAGGCATTTTCCCAATCGTCGAAGCCACGCTCTATCTTGCGACGGCGCCGAAATCCAATTCGGCAACCGATTACTTTAAGGCGTATCGGAAAGTGGAGCAGGATGGCATGGTGGACGTTCCGCAGCACCTGCAAGACGCGAACCGTGATGCAGAGGCGCTCGGTCATGGCGCCGGCTACCAATACCCGCACAGCCATGCGGGTCACCACGTCGGCCAGCAATATCTGCCAACCGGATTGCTCGGGACGTATTTCTACACGCCGAGTGACGAAGGGTATGAGGCCACGGTGAAAGACAGGCTGGCGCGTTGGCGGGCGGCCCAGCGCGAGGCGCTCCGCATTACGGAAACAACCGAGCTGCCTGAACTAGACGAGCGGACAATAGAGGCGCTCAAACGGCAAATCAGCCGCGGCCGGTCGTAGCAAGAATCTGTGTCGCTCATCTCATTTTCAAACCTCTCCAAATCCTACGGCGCGCTGGACGTCTTCCGCGGGCTGGGCGGCGCGATCCCGCACCGCGCGCGGCTGGCGTTGGTTGGGGCCAACGGCTCCGGCAAAACAACCCTGCTGCGCATCCTGGCCGGC
>JBHHUI010000840.1:0-1684 GCA_046753805.1 Anaerolineales bacterium | reverse complement strand
ATGAAGACGCTGCCACAATGGGAGCACGTGATGGTCTTGCTGTACGCGCCGTCCCACGCGACCGGGGCGCCGCAGTTGGGACACGCAATCTCCCGCAATACAGACACGTCAGCAGCACCCGTGTCCAGACTCGTGGTCGTGGGTCTCCATGTCTGGCGGGCCATCAATGGCTGCCGGTGCGTTTACCGGCGCAGCGGGTCCGGCCGGGGCGGAATGCTGCCCACGGCTGCCGGGCGCGCCGTGGCGACCGTGCATGAAGAAGTGCATCCCGAAGAAAGCGATGAACGCCGCCCAGGTTCCGACCGTGCGCAGCGGCATGTTGAAGACGAAGACCGCGACCAGGACCGCCGCAATCGCGCCCGGCAACAGGTACACCCAGAGCGGCAAGGGTCTGGTGACGTCCGAAGGAGATGAATGGTTCATGGGGCCTGCCTCGACAGGTCAGTGATTTGCCGGCGGCGCGCTCTGGCGCTGCACGAGATAGTTGTAGGGCCACACCAGCAGGACGGCCGCGTACACGCTGTAGCCCACCAGCCAGAGCAGTCCCAGCAGGAAGCCGCCCACCGTCACGGGCCAGGTGAAGCCCGGCAACAGCGGCATCCAGACCTTGTACATCGTCCAGCCGAAGAGCAACCCGCCGGCGATGCATAACACGTAACTCACGGCTAGTGCAATCAACAGGGTGATGGCTGCCGCCCGGAAATTCAGCGTGGTGTTCATCGTTTTCCTCCGCGTAAAACTAAATACTTCAGGGCTTCCGCAGCCGGCGCCGTCCGCAACACTTGCGCCTGATAAGAATGCCGCCCGTCGTTGCCTGCACCGGCGACCGCCCCGATCAGGTCGCTCACGGTCACCTGCTGCGGGTCATAAGCCGCAGCGGCCAGACCCTGCTCCAGGAAGATGTCGGCCTGCAGGACGCCCCCCAGGCTGAGCAACCCGTTTCGTACGCGCGTAGCGCAACGCGGGCAGCCCATTCCAGAAACGGCCAGGTAGGCGACTGTGGATTTGGAGAGCGCATCCTGATCGAGGGGCTTCTCCAATGGCTCGACGTGACAGTTCTCGTGTTCGCTCATGTGAGACCTCCAGAAAGTTGTACTCGCAATGTACGACTCTCTGTGACCGCCGCCTAGCGCCGAACTGCGTATGGCGCTGCAGGCAATTATGCCTATTCTATGCGTGCTTCTCCAGGAACCGCTCCGGTTCCGCCAGAAACTCGTCCCGACAGCCGTTGGCGCAGAAATAAATGGTTTGACCATCGTGTTGCGCCTGCGCTGGGGCGCTGACCTTATCCACCGACATACCGCACACCGGATCGAGCGCCATCTCCACCACGTCCTTGAATTCGCCATCCTCCAGCCACAGGACACGGTCGGCAATACCCTTAATGCGCTGGTCGTGGCTGACGATGATCACACTACGGTTCTCGTCTTTGGCGATGCGCCGTAGCAGGCGCATGGTCTCGTGGCCGTGGTGGCTGTCGAGGTTGGCCGTCGGCTCGTCGGCCAGAATGATGTCCGGCTGATTGACCAGTGCGCGAGCAATGGCGACGCGCTGCTTTTCACCGCCGGATAGCTTCTCAGGCAAAAAGCTCAGGCGGTGGCCCAGTCCCAGTTGTTCCAGCAACTCTCTCGCGCGGCGGCGCGCTTCCCGCCGCGATGAGCCATTCAACTGCGCCACCAGCGCG
>JBHHUI010000839.1:0-1686 GCA_046753805.1 Anaerolineales bacterium | reverse complement strand
AGTGGAGATAGGTTGCCGCCGCCTTGGGTTTCTTTAATTGTTTGCGTGTCGCCTAATGGAAGGAAGACGGCCCAGGCTTTATCGAAGCGGACCTGGTCGCCCACTGCGGCTGCGCGCCTTCAAGTGTAAGCCTGCGGCGCTTCGCGCTCTTGACGGTGCTCGCCTATGTGGCTTCTGCTCCGCGTCAGGCGGCTCCAGCGGAAGCAGAGGAAACTCAGTGAGGCTTGACCGGTTGATCGAAAAAGTCTCACCTCGAATCGGGTCGAAAATGACAGAAAAACTGGACTGGCAACGGCTTCTCAGGGTAAGATTCTTACATGATGCAATACGTGTCCAAATCTAACTGTCATTGACGGCACAATCCGTGCGCCTGACATCCAGCACCCATTGTAACCTTTATTCTGCATACCCACCTAGTAATCAGGGTATGTTACAGTCGGCGGGGCGGTCGCCCGCCTCGCCGACTGTAACCGATGCCACTGAGGCTAATGGCATCCATGTATGGGGAATGTTATGTCAAGGCAACCCGGAAACTTCGAACTCACGGGACACATACCCCGACCTGACGTCACTCGGCTAGCGCGGCTCTACTCTTCGGCGTCCTCGTTGTTGTCGTCGTCATCCTCTCGGATTCCCCGCCGAAATTCGCGGATTCCTTTGCCGAGTTCGCCGCCGATTCGGCCAATGCGCCCGACGCCGAATAGCACCAGGACGATGACGAGTATGATGATCAGTTCCGTTGACCCTAAGCGAAAGGGCATTTTGTACCTCCGTGTGGCATGGCTCTAATTCTCTCACATTATCAAAACGCTGTCAGCGTTTGAGCGGGCAGCATTGTACCCCCGGTTCCTGCTGGTTGTGCGCTAACGCAGGTAAATCGGATTGCTGAATATCCAGCCGCGTTTTGCGCCGTTAAACTCAATGTACGCTTCCACGCGATAGGCGCCCGGTTTCGACGTGATGTGTGTGAGGTTGGTGCCGTTGTCACGTTGTTGTACGATTTCGCCGTCATGGATCATGCGCATGTCGCAGCGGGCCGGAGCGGACGTTTGTAGTGTGACGCCGGAGCCAGCATGAATCTCATCGCCCATGGTGCAGCGTGCTCGCTCGCCCTGGGCCGAAAACCGGAATCCGCGCGTTGGATGGGGTTGGTCATAGCCGACGAACGCATTCCCGGATCGCAGCGCGCCCAGGATGTGCGTCGTGTCCGCTTCCGGTGCGCCCGATAGTTCTTGCTCGAGAACGACATGCATGTTAATTGCGCCGAACAAGAATTCGTATGGGAACAAAGTGCGCCGTAGACGCCCAAGGCGGTATTCCGTCCCGTGCGCATCAGAGCCGCCTATCGCTGCAATGCGCCGGCCGTCGGAGAGCAGTTCGTCCCACTTGCGCAGCGTTGCGGCCGGCGGGCCGGAGATGCCCGCCGCGGGATTGCTCGCGTAGCGGATGGCGGCCGACCGGTTTTCCAGCAACGATTTGAATTCGCTCATGTAATTCCAGATTTCGATCCCGGTGAATCCATGGACGTCCCAGGATTCCCAGGGTATTGCCGGCTGACCAAACGAGGGGGCGGCGTCGTCGTTTGGGTGCGCGATGAAACTCATTCCACCGGCGTCGGCGATGGCATTGATTAGCCCCTGTGGGTCCGTCGCAAGCGGAGCCAGGCCCTCCTGAACGCCGAGCACC
>JBHHUI010000838.1:0-1693 GCA_046753805.1 Anaerolineales bacterium | reverse complement strand
CTCAACAGCATGAGCGTGCGGACGATTGAACGGTATCAGCAAATCTTCCGGGACAACGAGTTGGCCAAGGCAGTAATGCATGATGTGACGGCGCGGCTTGTCCAGGTGCTGGAGTTGAACATCGCGGAGCAGCGTTTGGATTCAACGCACGTGTTCAGCAACATGGCCACCTTCGGTCGGACGCGGCTTATGGGCGTGACGATCAAACGGTTTCTTACCCAGGTGAAACGTCACGACAGACAGGCGTACGACTCGTTGCCGGAGGAATTGATAGAACGGTACCGGCCCTCGGAGCATCACCTTTTCGGCGACACGGCCAAGGACAAGCAAAGCCGTCAACTGTTGCGCCGGCAGGTCGCCGAAGACCTGTTCGCGTTGATGACGCGCTTTGGCGATGACGAGCGATTCAGCCGCCGCAGCACGTTCAAAACGCTTTGCGCCGTCTTCGAGCAGCAATGCGAAGTCATCGAAGACAAGGTCGAGATGAAGAAAAAGACCGGCGGCGACGTCATCCAGAATCCTTCAGACACAGAGGCCACCTACGATGGACACAAGGGCCCCGGCTACCAGGTCCAGATCTCCGAAACATGCAGCGAAGAAAATGAAGAGCAGCTCGCCACTTCGGCGATTCCCCAAACGGCTTGTGAAAGTGACGCGGATGCCCTCGAGCCTGTACGCGAAGAACTCAAGGAGTCCGAACTGCTGCCCGAGAAGATGCTTGCGGACACGTCGTACGGAAGCGATGAAAACGTGCAGGCCAGCGCCGCCGACGGCATGGAACTGGTCAGTCCGGTATCAGGAAAAGCGCCCGATGAGGACACGATGACCATCGGCGATTTCCAAGTCGACGAGGCCACCGAAGAAGTCAAAACTTGCCCCGCCGGCCACACGCCGATAAAGTCAGAGCACAATCCCGACACCGGCAAGACCTGCACCGAGATGCCACCAGAGGTTTGCACAGCCTGTCCCGACAACCAGCGATGTCCCGTCAAACAAACCCGCAACGGTTGCCATTTTGAACACACCGCCAAACAACATCGACTCGACCAGCGCCGACGTAACGAAAAGACCGAGGAGTTCCGCGAACGGTACAAGAAACGCGCCGGCATTGAATCCACCAACAGCGGCATCAAACGACGAACCGGGATGGCCCGGCTACGGGTTCGGGGCAAGAAGAGCATGTTCCATGCAATCCTATTAAAGATAGCAGGGTGGAACATCTTCCAAGCGGCCCGCTCAGAGAAAATGCGCCAATACGTAGCCGAACAGATGGAAAACCAGGCCCCAACAGACCAGAACGCCGAAGGAGCTCATGCAACCGGCACGCGCCAGCGCCTCTTGCGCCTATTGACGGCATATGCTGGGCTTGAAAACGCATTGCACATACGAAACAAGGCCGGGAGTCACCACATCTGCGATCACCGGCTTTCATGCGCCGCGTGAGCGCTCACTTTTGTCGGTGCCGTCTGATAAGCGTGACACTGGCCAACGGCGCCGAGGTCGTCACGAATGCGCTCCCGCTGGTGATGTCGGATGGAGGGATTCTGCCTCTAGCACTTGATGCCGTCAAGATTGAGGGCTTCAAGGAAGACACTCCACTGGGCGATGCCGAAGGTATGCGGATTACGCGCGACGATTGTAAATGGGTCGTCAGGGCCTACCCCGGAACGCCGTTCCTTTCGACCCGAATGAC
>JBHHUI010000837.1:0-1693 GCA_046753805.1 Anaerolineales bacterium | reverse complement strand
TATGCTCATCATTCCGCAATTCATCGTCGCCAAATCCTTGAAATTGCTCGACTCGCATCTTGGACTGATCGTGGTGTACGTCACCATGAACCTGTCCATGCAGACCTTTCTGCTGCGCGGTTTTTTTGAGGGCCTTCCCCGCGATTTAGAGGAGGCGGCGTTGATAGACGGCGCCAGTCGCTGGACGATTTTCTGGCGTATCGTCTTGCCACTTTCGCGACCCGGGCTGGCGGTGGTGACCATCTTCACCTTTCTGTACAGTTGGGATGAATTCCCCTGGGCGCACGTGGCCATCAAAGAAACAACGCGCCGGACCCTGCCGATCGCAATTGCCTTATTCCAGTCGCAACATCTCACCGAGTGGGGGCAAGTGTTTGCCGCTTCGATCGTCGCTCTTATCCCCGTGGTGGTCGTCTTTGCCGTCTTCCAACAGTATTTCATCCGGGGTATTGCTACGTCGGGGATGAAGGGGTAGATCGTGCGCCTGGTTGATCTCTATCCTATAAAGGGTACGTTTGCGCCAGGCGAGATGGTGAGGCTGACGACCGAGGTAGAAGCGGATTCTTCTGCTCCGGTTGCCATTCGTCTCTCGGTAGTTCACCTCGCTTCCACTGTTGCCACCCTGTCCCGCTCAGTAACATTGAGAGCTGGTATTCAGAAAATCACGCTCGACTGGCGAGCCCCCCAAACTGCCCCGCGCGGCTACGGTGCTGAGGTCGCGCTCTTTGACGCAGCCGGCCGGGTCCTTGACAGCGCCTCGACTGCATTTGACGTGCTCCCACACTGGACGGCCTTTCCCCGTTACGGTTTCCTCTCGGATTTTATGCCTGGTCGCGCCGACGTCGACGAGACCCTCGATGCATTGACACGCTTCCACGTGAACGGCCTGCAATTCTACGACTGGCAATACCGGCACGATTGTCTGCTGCCGCCCCATGATAACTACGTCGATCCACTCGGTCGCCCTCTGTCTCTGGACACGGTGCGAGACTTTATCGAGGCTGCTCATGCGCGCGGGATGGCGGCGCTGCCCTACCTGGCTATCTACGCCGCCTCGGCCGATTTCTGGCGCGCTCATCCTGACTGGGCTTTGTATGACTCTCAGCGACAACCCATTGCCTTCGGCGAGAACTTTCTGGGTTTGATGGATCCCACTACCGATGGCCCGTGGGCGCGCCATTTGCTCGATGAATGCGGACGCGTACTTTCAGCCCTGTCCTTCGACGGACTTCATGTGGACCAATATGGCGATCCCAAAGTAGCTTTCAACGCGGCGGGGGCAGTAGTAGATCTGCCCGCGGCGTTTACTAGCTTTGTCTCCGCCGCCAAGAAGGCCTACCCGCACGCGGCGGTGGTCTTCAATGCGGTCGGCAACTGGCCCATTGAGTCCCTGGCGGTTGCGCCCCAGGATTTCGTCTACATTGAAGTCTGGCCGCCTACGCCTACCTATCGTGATTTGCAGCAGACTGTCGCGGGGGCGCGCAAGTTGTCCGGATGGAAACCAGTTGTGATTGCGCTCTATCTCCCGACTGATCGGCTTGTTAACATCCGCCTGGCTGATGCGTTAATTTTCACATGTGGAGGAACGCGGATCGAGATCGGCGAGCGGGAACGCCTGCTGGCTGACCCATACTTTCCTAAACATCAACCGATATCGCCTGACCTAATGGCTGCACTGCGGCGCTACTATGAC
>JBHHUI010000836.1:0-1699 GCA_046753805.1 Anaerolineales bacterium | reverse complement strand
CGTATCAGTGTAGCACAATGCGGTAGAAGCAGGCTCAGCCGGGGAAAGCCGACGAGCAACGTCAGGATGTGGTGTGCGGAACTGGATTTTTCAGACATGGCGAATCCATCTCCTGCAACCGGCGGCGCTATTCCAAACGCGTCGGGATGCAAAGAAGTATATCCGATCTGCGTTCGTCCAGCGTGGGAGTGGCCGGGGAGCATTGCTCCTTCGAGGGAAGCTGGAACAGGACGCGGATACCGTTTGGGCGCTTCGCAAACGCGGACGTACGCGGGTTTTTATTATTTGGCGCCGGTTAAACGTTCCGTGAGAAAGCTGGATAGCAGCGCCAAGAGGTTAGAACCCTTACAGCAGCGAGCGCGATGTGGATTAAAGTGAAACAATCCGCAATTGTCAATGGAGACACGCAACGATCATGCGCATTCGACTATCTCTGGTTCTTTCGCTGTCACTGTCGAGTTTGATTATTCTTGCCGCTTGTGGGGCAACCGGCGCGCCAGAAAACACCGCTGCGCCCCCGGTTGTTATCGAGCCAGCGCCGACCGGCGTCGTTGAGAGCGCAGTGGTGGAGACACCGGCGCCTGAACTGGACGCTGCCGATGAGTCAGGCTCGGAAGCTTCAGCCGCACAACCGGAACAGCCGGCCACGCTGCGCCCCTGGCTGGCTAGCCAGTTGACAGACGTGCGCACCGGCGAATCCTTTACACTGGCTGACTTCCCCGGTCAAGTTGTGATCGTCGAGGCGATGGCCGTCTGGTGTCCGCTGTGTGACGAGCAGCAAGCGCAAATTAGAGTCGCTCTGGATCAACTGGGAGACAAGGCAGTTGCGGTGTCGCTCGATGTGGACCCGGGCGAGAGCGCGGACATCCTCGCCGCGCATGCAGATCAAAACGGTTTGGCCTGGCGATTCGTGGTTGCGAGCGATGAATTGGCCCAACTGCTGATCGACGAGTACACGCCGGTGATCGTGTCGCCGCCCGCTACTCCCGTGATCCTGATCGGCCCGGATGGCGCGGCGGAAAGGACACCGGGCGGCATCAAATCATCGGCAGACCTGGTGGCCATGGTCAACAGTTTGCTGAGCCAGTAGGGCAGCCCTGGAGTTCAGACAATGATCGCACAACTCGCGCCGGCTTTCTCGATCGGTTTGCTCGCCACCTTAAGTCCGTGCGTGCTTCCGTTGTATCCAGGCTTTCTCTCCTATCTCGCTGCGAACGCGCAGAAGCTCACGCACCAACGCGGCGTGCGGCTGCTGGGGTTGTTCGTATTGGCGGGGGTGCTGACGATGATGTTGCTGCTCGGCGCGCTCATCTCTTCCCTGCGCCTGGGCACCGGTCAGGTACTGGCGTATGTCACACCGGTCGCGGACGTGTTGGTGGTGACATTGGGGGTTGTGCTGGTGCTAGGCCACAACCCGTTCGCGCGCCTGCCACAAATCCGTATCCGTCGGCGCGGGGACAACCCTTACCTGAACGCCTACATCTATGGCCTGCTCTATGGTCCGATTGCGCTTCCGTGCTCCGGCCCGCTGGTGGTAAGCGTGTTTGCCCTCTCGTTGAGCGTGACCGGTTTCCTGAACCAGCTGCTTTTCTTCCTCATCTTTGGGTTGGGCTTCGGGGTCCCGCTGCTGTTAATTTCACTCCTGGCGCGCAGCGGGCAGGACTGGATTCTACGGCAATTCACGCGCTACTACGCCGTC
>JBHHUI010000835.1:0-1700 GCA_046753805.1 Anaerolineales bacterium | reverse complement strand
AGTCCCAACAATCGCACGCTGGCTGCTGTTTGCAGCCGCGACCGGCGCCACGCTGCTGATGCTCGCACTGGTAGCCCCGAGCGCGTCCATCCGGCTGGCGCCGCACGTGCAGCACATTAATGCTCAACTCACTCTGCGGGCTGATCCCACTGTATCCGGTATCGACGCTGCTGCGTACACGGTTCCGGCTCGCACGGCAGAGGTCCAGGTCGAGGGCACGGTGCAGGTTCCAACCACGGGAGCGGCGGAGCAGGCCACCCAACGCGCACAGGGAACCGTGACGTTCACCAATCTCACGGATCAGCCGGCGCGGGTTCCGGCCGGAACTGCAGTGCGAACCACGAGCAGCCTGCCGACACGCTTCGTCACGCAACAGGATGTGACGCTGGACGCGGAATCCGGCGCAAAGGCCGATGTCCCCATCCTCGCCGTCGAGCCCGGTCCATCTGGGAACGTCGGTCCGGGTTTGATAAATGCCATCGAGGGGCCGCTTGAACTGCAGGTCGCCGTCGTCAATTTACACGAGACAGGCGGCGGCGATGTGGCTATTGTGTCTGCGGTGGCGGCGGCAGACCGCGCCCGCGCTCGCGCGCAGCTAGAGGCCGAGCTTGTGCAGCGCGGCTATGGCGAAATCGTGTCTGCGCTGCGTCTCGGCGAGTTCTCGCCAATCGCTACCGCGCGCATCGTCGATGTAGCGGACGTTGCGTATGATCTTGAGAGCGGCGACCTCGGCGACGCGCTCACACTGGACATGCGGGCCACCGTGGTCGCAAGCGTGGTGAACGAATCGGATGCATTTTCCATTGGGCGCAGCGAATTGCATGCCCGTGTCGGCGATTCCCTCGAGCTGCTGGCTGGCACCATCCATATTGAGCGCGGTGAAGTTCTCGCTGCCGATGACACTGGCGCCGTGGAGTTCGAAATCGTCGCGCGCGGCGACGCCGGCCCGGTTATTGATCCCGACGAGGTGCGTTCCACCATCCGCTGGAAAGAGTACGGTCATGCACAAGCCCTGCTTCGCAGCACGTTTCCGGTTGCGCAGCCGCCAACGGTGCAGATTTGGCCAAAGTGGTTCCCGCGCATGCCCTGGCTCGCCTGGCGGATCGCTGTAGATGTCACTTCGGATGCGGCATCTGGCAGTTGACCACGGCACGCGGCGCATTGGGCTTGCCGCTAGCGATGAATCTGGCGTTGTCGCTCGCCCGTTGGGCGTCATCCGCCATGTCTCGCGCGCGCAGGATGCAGAGCGAGTTGCTGCATCCGCAGCAGAGCTTGGTGCAGTGGTCATCATCGTCGGGCTCCCGCGCGATTCAATGGGAGATATCGGCCCGCAGGCCCGACACGTGCTACGCTTTGTCGAGGCGCTCGAGAAGGTGACGCCCTTGCCGGTACGGTTGTGGGATGAGAGCTATTCGACGGCAACTGCGCGGTCCATTCGCCGGCGAGGCGGCAGAGGTCAGCCGTTGGACGCGCTCGCAGCTGCGGCTCTTCTGCAAGATTTCCTCGATGCGGGCGGGCCGGGAGAATCTCTGGCCGCTGCGCGCGGTGCTCCCCCGGCATGACGCGGAGATCGGCCACCCGTCGCACGCGCGTGCGGCGCGGCCTGGCATTTATGCGATTTTTCATTCTGATGGCGGCCGTCGGCGCTATCGGATTGACGATCCTCGTGTTGACGGCCTCCGTTGGCGTCGGAACTGAAG
>JBHHUI010000834.1:0-1703 GCA_046753805.1 Anaerolineales bacterium | reverse complement strand
CCCGCAAAGCCTGGTCGAAGTCGTGGCCGGTGACCATGCCGTGCGACGCACCGTCTACGTACACGTGCCAGTGGCTGCCGTCATGGTCGAGTTCGAAGTTGATCACTTCGACTTCGACGACGACTTCACCGCCGGTAATCACGTCACCCTCGGAAGGGGAAACAACGTGAATTTCCGCGCCCTCGTTCGGGACGCGCGCGCCGGGTTCATCGGCATGGCCGCCGTCGGCGTCGCTGTGTTCTTCTCCGGCGTGGTCTTGCCCCACTGGTTCGTTCACCACGCTTGGGGAGCAAGCTCCGGCGAATATCGCCGTCAGGCCCAGCAGCCCGACGAGCAGTCCCGTTCGTCTGAAGTTCATGTTTGTGCCCTCATGGTCTATGGCGGCGCAAGCCCAGCACGCCGACGGCGATTCCAATCACGCCCACGACGATGCCCGCCACAGCCAGGTTGTAGGCCGTTTGAAGACGGCTTTCCAGTTGGTTGATTTTTATCTGCAGGTCGCGCGCTTCCGGTTCGGCCTCTGGAAACTGCAACGCGGCGGCCGACAACACTTCTTCGGGCTCGACGACGAGGTCGAGCGTCTCGGCGCCGATGGTTCCAGTGAGGTGCACTTCATATTGCCCGCGCACTGTGGGGAAGATGTCGGCGAGATACTGACCCTCCTCGGGCCCGGGAACGATGTTGGCTGTAAACGTGCGTCCGCCATAGTTGACGGCGAGGTCGACGGTGCCCTCCAATCCATCGACCGGCCGGCCATCTTCTGTCACCATCAGGAGCAGCGCATTGCGCTCGCCGACGATCACGGGTTCCATTTCCCAGCCCATGACGATCACATAGGGGCCTAGCTCGATGCGTTCGTGTGCGTGCACCGGCGCGGCGTACAAGCCTGTGGTGAGCACGGCCAGAACGGCGGCCATCCCCGTCCCGAATTTTGCTATGGTTGATTTGCGCATGTTAACCTGCCGAGTGTCGTGGGTTTTAGACATGGCGCGCGTGAGCCGCTGCTTGAAACCCAGTGCCAATGTAGAAAAACTAAGGGGCTATGCCCGGGAGACCTGTCTAGCGGGGAGGGGGATGCCGGTGGCGCAGTTCGGCGTGGGTTGCAGCTGCGGCTTTGTGGGGAACCGGGATGGTCAGGCTCCCCAACACGTTCCCGACCACAGCCAGCGCCGGGACCAACGCCGTTGGCGACGTGGTGCTGAGAAGCGCCTCATGGTCGGCCGTAAGCGGCTCGACGCTGACGCCTCCCACGTGCAAGTGCCAGTCATTCGCATGTCCGTGTGGATGAGGATGGCTCGTGTTGCGCGTCAGGAAACCTGCGGGCAGGGCGAACGCGCAGAGGAGCAGCGCAATGCTAATCCGCCGCAAAAGAGCGATATTGAAGACGGGTTTGCTGTTCAGGCCGGCGGCCGTTTCAAATGCCATAGCGTGGTTGGCGCAAATTGTATCAAATCTGTCAATTTGCGCGGCAAATCAGCCTGGCTTTCCCGGGGGAGGGCCTGCGCGACGTGTCAGGACGCAGCCGCCAGCGCCTCGCTGCCGTTGCGCATGGCGGGCAAATACATCTGCGCGGTGTAGTCTTTGACCATGCGTCGCGTACTGAACGCGGGTGCGAGCGTCATCATCGATTCTTTCATGGCCGCGATCCACTCACGCGGCACGTTGTACTCATCGCGCCGATAGAAGAGCGGCACAACTTCGTT
>JBHHUI010000833.1:0-1704 GCA_046753805.1 Anaerolineales bacterium | reverse complement strand
AGGTCCGGGTCGTCGCGCAGGCGTTCAACGGCCCGGACGATGTCGGGCGCGGAGTCCGCCGGTACCAGATAAATATTTTCACCGTGAACGAGCTCCGGGATGGGGACCGTCGGCCAGGTGGTGACCGTCGGGCGGCCGTGGTTCAGGCAGGCCATGAACGTCCCCCGGCGCAGGCTGGCGCCGTCCCGATACGGCATGACCATCAAGTCGCAACTGAGCAGCGCAGCCGAGGTCTTATCGGCTGGGAGAAACCCCGTGTGCAGAATGCGCTTGGTCAGGCCCAGCGCTGCGCTGCGCGCTGCGACCCGCGCGGAATAGGTCTCGTCGGTGGGGTCGCTGCTGCCGGCGTGGCCGCCGACGTGCACAAGCCGCACCGGCAAGCCGCGCTCCACCAGCACGGCCAGGGCGTCGATCAAGGTTTCGGCGCCCTTGCTGGCATTGAAGAAGCCAAAGTAGCCAATTACAAATTCGTCCGGCTCAATGCCCCGCGCAGTGCGCCATGCTGCTGCTGCGAACCCGGTGGGGGGACTCGGTGCAATGTTGCTGCCGATGGGAATATCGGCCAGACGTTGAATGTGGGGGTCGGATTGCAAGGCTGCAAAGTCTGCCGGGTTTGTGACGATGACCCCGTGGGCGCTGCGCGCCAGCACCCGCACGGCTGCCGCGCGGAGTCGTCCGGCCTTTGGAAACAGATAGGGCACGCGCAAATCGTGAAATGTGACCACACTCGGCGCGGCCAGCACGCGTGGGAGAAAGTGAATCGGCGGGCGCATTTTTCCGTACGCCGCAGCCTGGTACTGGATATTGATCACATCCAGGCCGGCAGTCGCAGCGCGCACTCGTCCCAGGTCGGCGATGTTCCAGCGGGGTGATGCGACCGCCCGGATGTCATACGAGGTGGATGAAGTCTGCGGTGGGAGGCTGCAGCGCTGGTCCGTAACCACGCGCACCTCGTGGCCGTGCGCGCTGAATGCCAGCGCCAACTCGCGTGTGTAGTCGCCGACGCCGCCCCGCAGCGGGGGAAACTCGCCCGTGACCAGTCCGATTTTCATCTGTCGGCGGGGTGCGACTTAATGGCCGCGGCGCGCGACGGCTATAGGTCGCGGTTCACAATGTAGTCGGCGCTGTCGAGCAACGCGCGCCGGTACGGGGTATCGGCAAAGGAAGCCAGAGCATCCTGGGCGCGGGCAACATACGCCCGCGCCTCACGCAATGCGGCCTCGGTCGCGCCGGCCTCTCGCACTGCGGCGACAACCCGTGCGATTACATTCCGGTCGCGCATGTGCCCGTTGTTGAGCGCCTTCACATCGGGGTGGTTCGGGTGCTGCTCGAAATAGTACAGCGCCGGCAGCGTCACCAGCCCCTGATACAGATCGCTGCCGACCGGCTTGCCAATCTGGTCGGGCGTGCCCACAAAGTCGAGCACATCATCCACAATCTGGAATGCGATCCCAACCTGTCGCCCGAACTCGCCGAGCGCGCGCTCCGCTTCCGGCTCCACGTCCCCCAGGATGGCGGCTGCTTCCGTCGCCAGTCGGAACATGGAGGCTGTCTTGGCGTAAATGCGGTCGAAATACGCCTCGTGGCTGGTCGGACCGTCGGCGGCAAATTTCTGCTTGATCTCGCCGTTGACGATCGTCATCAGGGTGTTGGCAAACAGCCCCATGACCCGCACGCTGTTTGTTTTGGCAGCGAGGCCGGCCG
>JBHHUI010000832.1:0-1709 GCA_046753805.1 Anaerolineales bacterium | reverse complement strand
ACGCCGGCCAACTCCTTGAGTTCCGCCACGCCCGTCACATGATCAAAATGCGCATGGGTGTTGATGATCTTCTTCAGAGTGAGCCCTTCGCTTTCGATGACCTGCAGAATCTGCGACGCCTGTCCGCCTGGGTCAATCACGACAGCATCGCCAGTGGCTTCATCGCCAACGATGTAGGTATTCACCTGAAGAGGGCCAGTAACCAGCTTCTTGATGATCATGAGCATTCCTGTGCAGGGTAAGATTCAGGTCGGAAAAACTGCATGATCCGTGATGCGTCACTCGCAAGCCCCTCGCGAATCACGCACCACGGATCACGACACAGCAGAGCATTGGACGGCTCAAGCTTACTGGAAGAGTATCGCCTTCTTTACCTCGCCGATCGCCTTCGTCACCTTGATGCCTCGCGGGCAGGCGCGGGTGCAGTTGTAGATCGTGCGACAGGCAAACGCCCCGTCGCGGTCATTGAGGATGGCCAGCCGCTCAGCGCCGGCCTGGTCGCGGCTGTCGAAGATGAAGCGATGGGCCTGGACGATGGATGCCGGCCCGACGAAGTCCTTGTTCGACCAGAAGCTGGGACACGATGTCGTGCAGGCGGCGCACAGAATGCACTTGGTCGTGTCGTCGTACACCTCGCGATCCTCCGGCGACTGGATGCGCTCGCGCTGCGGCACAGGATCGTTGTTGATGAGATAGGGCATGATGGAGCGATACTTGGCGAAGAAGGGCTCCATATCGACAACAAGGTCCTTGATCACCTCGAACCCCAGGAGCGGCTCCACCGTAATCGGCTGGGCCACATCCCGCAGCAACACCTGACAGGCGAGCCAGTTCTCACCGTTGATGCGCATCGCGTCAGACCCACAGATTCCGTGGGCGCAGGACCTCCGCAACGTCAGGGTCCCATCGTGATACCACTTTACGATGTGCAGCGCATCCAACACGCGATCCGTTGGCTCCGCCTCGATGGTGTACTCGCCCCACCACGGCTTGCTGTCTTTCTCCGGATTGAATCGTTTTATACGCAGATGATATTGCATGATGATTCTCCGTCAATTAGTAGACGCGTTCCTTCGGCTCGAACCTGGTGATGACGACGGGCTTATACTTGATCTCAATGCCGTCCTCCGTCTTATACGCCAGGGTATGCTTCAACCAGTTCTCGTCGTCGCGTTTCGGGTAGTCCTCCCGCGCATGCGCGCCCCGGCTTTCAGTCCGGTTGAGCGCGCAGGTGGCTACCACCTCTGCCAGGTCCAGCAAGTTGCCCAGCTCCCACGCTTCCAGCAGGTCGGTGTTGAAACGTTTTCCCTTGTCCTCGATCTGGGCATCGCGGAAGCGTGCCTTCAGTTCGCGAACCGCCTCAAGAGCCTGGGAGATGCCCTCGGCCGTGCGGAAGACGCTGACGTGGTCCATCATAACCGACTGCATCGCTTCCCGAATGTCACCTACACGCTCCTTGCCGTCATGCGTACGCAGATGTTCGAGATGGGCCACGACTTCGGCGTGGGGATTGTCCGGCAGCGGCGTGAAGTCGGCATGTCTGGCAAACTCCACCATGTCGCGGCCCGCTCGCCGGCCAAACACCACAATGTCGTTGAGCGAATTGGTGCCCAGCCGGTTGCCGCCGTGAACGGAGACGCAGGCACACTCGCCGGCTGCATACAGGCCCGGCAGCGGCGTGTTCTCAGAGTCGATCACGACCCGCCCTT
>JBHHUI010000831.1:0-1712 GCA_046753805.1 Anaerolineales bacterium | reverse complement strand
TACCGCTGCCGCAAGGGCACGGTTGATTTCTGCCGATCTTCGCCATCAAGCTATCCCTGTGTGTCAACCTGAGTATGGACACGATGTGTCTAAGATAATATAGATTTCAGGGCCATGGATACAGGAACACAACCGATGCCAAAGCCACTATCTATTCCGCTTCCCGAGACGCAGGTCACACCCTTGCCAGAGCTTGAGAAACGCAGCCGCCGTCGCTTTACCACTGAGTACAAGCTACGCATTCTCGCTGAGGCCGACCAATGCCGATACGGCGAACTCGGTGCGCTGCTGCGCCGCGAGAATCTCTACAGTAGTCAGATCCAGCGCTGGCGTCGACAGTTGGCCCAAAGTGGCGAACAGGCCTTGTCGAAAAGTGCCCCGGGACCGGCGCCAAAGTGGAGCGCTGAGCAGCGGGAAATCGAAAAGCTGCGCCGTGCGAATAAGCGTTTGACGAGGAAGCTGGAAATCGCCAACGGCTGTCTGGAGTTGCAAAAAAAAGCCTTGCAGATGCTCGACCAGGTCCGCAATGGGAGCGACGAATGAATGCGCTTGTCAACCATCGCCCGGCGGCGGTGCCGTTGGCCGCCGCCTGCCGTGCGCTGTCACTCAATCGCAGCACCATCTACGCCCGGCGGCGCCGGGCTCCTCATAGCCGGTGCGAGCGCACATCCCGTAAAATGGCGCCGCAGCCGCGCGCCTTGACACCGGCAGAGCGTCACCAGGTTCACCAGACGTTGAACAGCCCCGAATTCTGCAACCAGCCTCCGGGGGAGGTCTACCAGAGCCTGCTTGAACGCGGTGTCTATCTGTGCTCGGTTAGTACCATGCACCGCCTGTTGCGCGAGCACGGTGAAAACGGTGAACGGCGCAACCAGCGCCAGGCCCAGCACAACGCTGTGCCCCGGCTCTGTGCACAGGCGCCCAATGAAGTGTGGACCTGGGACTGCTCCAAGTTGGCCACCCGCACCCCGGGACGCTATCTGACGCTGTACGTGGTACTGGACCTGTTCAGCCGTTTCGTCCTCGCCTGGATGGTCTCGCGCAAGGAGAACAGCGCCCTGGCACAGCAATTGATGCGCGAGGCCACGGCCCGGTACCGCATCGAGGCCGGCCAGCTCACCGTGCACCAGGACCGCGGCGCGCCGATGATTGCCAATCGCTACATCGACCTGATGAGCGAAATGGGCATCGTCCTCAGCCACAGCCGTCCGCGCGTCAGTAACGACAATGCGTTCAGCGAGGCGCAGTTCAAGACCCAAAAATACCAGCCCGACTATCCCGGCCAGTTCGACCACACCGCGCATGCGAGAGTTTGGTGCGCCGAGTACTTCCCCTGGTACAACTTCGAGCATCACCATTCGGGATTGGCCGGCTTCACCCCGGAACAGGTTTTCACCGGCCGTTACCTGCAAGTCGCTGCCGAGAAACAGCGCGCCCTGGACCTGCGTTTTGCTCAGAACCCCGAGCGCTTTGTCGCTGGACCACCCTTGGTGAAGTTGCCTCCCTCTCGCGTCGTCATCAACCCTGTTTCACCGCAGGACATCGAAGCCGGCGCCACCGACCTGGTCAACTTCCCCACCTTGCCAAAGGTCACCCAGGCGCAAGCGAAATATGACTTATCTTCAAACTAACTGTACAAAACAGGTTGACACGTTCCGCTATCGCCAACGGAGTTGCTTTGTTCATAGGGAGTTCGCGGGGTGCGATGCGTT
>JBHHUI010000830.1:0-1718 GCA_046753805.1 Anaerolineales bacterium | reverse complement strand
GGATAACCTGCGGGTCCGCGTCAGATTTCCAGAGCACATACCCGCCGCGCAGTGCGTCGGCAGCGACAGCCGGATCAAGCGCCGGCAACTTCTGGCGCGAGAGGATGAGCGCCGTCGGGCCGCGCTCGTTGAGCAGGGCGGCGCGCCACGCAGCCGCGGTCTCGCTCGCATCGCCCGGGCGGATGACGGTCAGGTTCGGAATGGCGCGCAGGCTCAGCAAGTGCTCGACCGGCTGGTGCGTTGGGCCGTCCTGACCGAGGCCGATGGAGTCGTGCGTAAAGACGAAGATCACGCGCTGTTCCATCAGCGCCGCCAACCGAATCGCCGGGCGCATGTAGTCGGAAAAGACGAGAAACGTGGCCGCATACGGGATCATCCCACCGTGCAGCGCCATGCCGTTGACAATGCTGCCCATAGCGTGTTCGCGCACGCCGAAGTGCATATTGTGCCCGCAGTATTCCTGGAAGCCAAAATTGCCGTAGCCTTTCAGGATCGTTTTCGTCGAGGGCGCCAGGTCGGCGGAGCCGCCTGTCAGCGCATGCAGGCGCGGGACGAGCGCATTGAGCACTTGTCCAGAAGCGACGCGCGTGGCCATGGGCGGGTCTTCGGCGCTGAACAGGTCCGCGAGTCCCGTGTCCCAGTCGGCCGGGAACTCGCCGCGCGTGTCGAGGTCGAACGCCTGCGCCTGCTCTGGATTTTCATGCCACCATTTATGGACGCGATGCTGCCAGGCGATGTCCACAGCACGGCCCCGTTCCAGCGCTTCCCCCATGTGCGCCCGCACGTCGTCGGGCACGTAGAAAGGCGTATCAACCGGCCAGCCCGCGGCCTCTTTGGCGGCCATGATTTCGGCTTCGCCCAGCGGCTCGCCATGGGCGGCGGCCGTATCCTGTTTGGTGGGCGCGCCAAAGCCAATGTGCGTGCGACAGACGATCAGCGTCGGGCGGTCGCCTTCGTCCTGTCCGGCGCGAATGGCGGCCTCCACAGCCGCCGGATCGTGCCCGTCCAGCGGCCCGAGCACATGCCAGCCGTAGGCTTCAAAGCGCCGGCCTACGTCCTCGTCGAAGGCAATATCCGTGCTGCCCTCGATCTGAATGCCGTTGTCGTCGTAGAGATAGATCAGCTTGCCCAGGCGGAGCGTACCCGCCAGCGAAGCCGCTTCGGATGCGACCCCTTCCTGTAGATCGCCGTCGGAGACGATGGCATAGGTGTAGTGATTGATGATTTCAAAATCCGGCGCGTTGTAATGATCGGCCAGCCAGCGTTCCGCCACGGCCATGCCTACGCCGTGGGCAAAGCCCTGCCCGAGCGGACCGGTGGTGACCTCCACACCCGGCGTCAGGCCGTGCTCCGGATGGCCGGGCGTCTTGCTGCCCCATTGCCGAAAGCGCTTGAGTTCGTCCAGGGGCAGATCGTAGCCCGTCAGGTGGAGCAGCGCGTACAGCAGCGCCGAAGCATGCCCGGGAGAGAGGACAAAGCGGTCGCGGTCGTTCCAGCCCGGATTGGCCGGATTGTGTTTCAGGAAGCGGTCCCACAGCACATACGCCAGCGTGGCCGCTCCCATGGGTGTGCCGGGATGTCCGGAACGCGCCTGTTGCACCATATCAGCAGCCAGGAACCGGATCGTATGGATGCAGCGTTGGTCAAGTTCATTATATGCAGTCATATTGGTTCTCTCTGATTGAAGTCATTGAAAGACTCCACTGAAAAAAGTCAGC
>JBHHUI010000829.1:0-1722 GCA_046753805.1 Anaerolineales bacterium | reverse complement strand
GCATCGCTGGCCAAATTTGCCACAAACGCAGGCCGCGTTTAAAGTGTCGCAGGCCAATTTGGCAGACGACGTGCTGGCGCGCGTCCGGGCCGGGGAAGTGGTCTACCTGCCCCAGCGCGATTACGCTTCGCCGGTGACGCGCTATCTGCTGAGCGGCCCGCTTCCGTCCCGGCCTGTGGCATCGTTTGTGGAAACGAGCGCCCCGGTCACGTACCTCGGCCCACTGACCGAAACGGCCTGGGTGCGGCTGGACAGCGGGGGCGCGATGATTTTGCCGCCCGCCGATGCGCCGCCGTCCGTTCCGTTGTCGGTTTCGATTGGCCCGGCGCGATTGACCGGCGCGGCGTTTCCGGCCACCCTGCCCGCCACCGACACCTTGACGGTGACGCTCGTTTGGCAGGCTGTCTCCCGCCCGACGGGAGATTATCGGGTGCTGGCCCAGCTTGCCAAACCGAGGGTCCCGGCCCGCGTCGTGGAGCGGATTGAATCGCGGATGGGGGGCTGAGGCCGATGGCCGAACGCTTTGTCCGTGTCGGCGGCGTGCTGTCCTATTTCACCCGGCACCGGACGGCGGCCAACCTGCTGCTGGTGGTTCTGATCGCGCTGGGCATCGCGGCGTTCCCGCGGATGCGGGCGCAGTTCTTTCCGGATGTCCAATACTTCACCACGCGCGGCTACGCCATATTGCAGGTGAACTATCGCGGCAGCACCGGCTACGGACGCGCGTACATGCTCAAGCTGCGCGGGGGTTGGGGCAAGCTCGATCGCGAAGATGCTGTCTCCGGCGCGAAGTTTCTCGCCGACACCGGTCGCGCCGACCCGCGCCGACTTGTCATCGAAGGCGGCAGCGCCGGGGGTACAACCGTGCTGCAGGCGCTGATCCACAATCCGGGCGTATTTCGCGCCGGCGTCTGCCTGTTTGGCGTCTCCAACATGTTCACGCTGGCCAGCGATACGCACAAGTTTGAGGAGCGCTATCTCGATACGATGCTGGGCCCACTGCCTGAAGCGCGCGACATTTACCGCGAGCGTTCCGCGATCTTCTTTGCGGATAAAATCGTGGACCCGATCATCATTTTTCAGGGCGACATCGACCAGGTTGTGCCGCGCGACCAGTCCGACACGATCGTCGAGTCACTCCGCAAGCGTGGCATCCCGCACGAATACCATGTCTACGAGGGCGAGGGTCACGGCTGGCGCAAGTCTGAGACGATCGAACACTACTACGAGGCGGTAGAGCGCTTCCTGCGGCAACACGTCATCTTCGCATAACCGACGCACAAAGAAATTCCCGACGTAGCGGCAAACGTACGTCATCCTGAACCCGCTGAAGGACGATGCTGCCGCGAGGTGTTAACTCGAGAGCGCCGCGCGGCGCTGCATGAGCTTGTCGCGCGTCGTCGTCCACTCCGCCAGTTTGTTGCGTTCCTGTTGCACAACCGCCGCCGGGGCTTTTTGTGCGAACGGCCCGGCTCATTCGCCGTCGCCAGTTCTCTGTCGAGACGGCCCTGCTCGGCCGTGAGATCGATCATGCCGGCCAGCGGAAGAAAGACCTCGGCGTTTCCGACGACAAGCGGTATTGAGTCGGCTGGTTTGTCATCCACGTGTTCTTGGATCGTCACTTCCGTTTCGTCCAATCGTGCCAGGGTAGCCAGCAGCGCGCGGGCCTCGCGTAACGCGCCGGCTTGCTTGCCGGCTGCAATAATGGCCGGGATACGCCAT
>JBHHUI010000828.1:0-1729 GCA_046753805.1 Anaerolineales bacterium | reverse complement strand
CGGCCTTCAGCCGGGATGACGACGATGTTCGACCAGAAGCCTTTGAGTGCGACGCCAGTCTGGGTCCAGGCCGGGTTTTCAATCTTGTGCGAAGCGGCATCGATCCAACGCCAACCGAGCCACAATCGGAGCGGGAGCCACAGCCAAGCGGCTGCCGGACTCCTGAGCAGGGTTTTCACAAGCGGCGGGTCTTGAACAACTTGCCCTCTACCTACCACGTATTTAGCCATTTTATTCTCCTCAACACAAGTTTCCGTGCAGTAATACCTTAGGTCGTGCGCCGGGTGTGTTTCTATCTGGACCGAAACCCACTCGCGCTTGTTCGATTACCTAGCCCAAGAATAACCAGAGTCGTCGAAGGCAGGCAGTAACAAAACACCATCTTTGTTTGTGACAAATATCACATTCCGTCATTTGGGTTTACGGCAGAGGTCACATTCACATCACAAGTTCGTGTTAATTTGATAAACGCGGCTTGGTTGATCAGGATGTGGTGGACGTCGCTGCGTACTTGCGGACGCTCAAGAGCAAAGGGCCAATGGGCTATCGCTGCGGACCAATCGCCATCCGCGATATCCCATTTGCTATCGTCCGATCCACTTTTCCCATTGCGAGCAATTCGAGATCGGCTGCGTCAGCCCAGCGATAATCGGCGGGCAATGCTGGAATATCGACCGCAGCGCATTCGTGCACGCGAACCGTCACCCGGAAATGCGTATACGCGTGTCGCACCGTGGTCATCCGTCGGCCGACTTTGATCGGCGATCCGATGTCGGCGGCGAGGATCCGGCGCAGACAGTCCGCAGCCGCTTCGCCGTTCTCCGGCCGCCCACCCGGAAAACGCCACAACCCGCCGAGCAGACCCTGCGCCGGACGCTGCACGATCAGCACCCGCCCGGGTTGCCGAATGATCGCGGCGACTTCGTCATAGTGCGGCGTGGCCGGTTGCTGCGTTGCAAGCGGGCGCTGAGATTGAACGCCGAGTTTCCGCGCAGCACAAATAGTCCGCAGCGGGCAGTCGCGACAGGCTGGCTCCCCGGATGTGCACACCAGCGCGCCGAGTTCCATCAGCGCCTGGTTAAAATCGCCGGGGCGCAGCGGCGGCACGAGTTGTTCGGCCAGCGCCCACAATTGTTGTGCCCCCCACGCACTGCGGATGTCGAAGGTCAGATCGAATAGGCGCGCCAGTACACGTTTTACATTGCCGTCCAGAACAGGCTCGCGCGCGCCGAAGGCGATGGACGCGATTGCGCCCGCCGTGTAGCGGCCAATGCCGGGCAAGCGCTGGAGCGCGTCCGCATTGGCGGGCAGCTGCCCACCGTATTCGGTCGCCACCATCGCAGCCGCACGGTGCAGGTTACGGGCGCGCGCGTAATAACCCAATCCCTCCCAAATCTGCAGCACATGTCCCACCGACGCAGCGGCTAACTGCTGGATGTCGGGAAACGCACGCAGCCAGCGTTCGTAGTACGGAACCACGGTCTCGACGCGCGTCTGTTGCAGCATGACCTCACTAACCCAAATGCGGTACGGGTCTTGCGTGCGCCGCCAGGGCAGGTCGCGGGCTTGTTCGTCGTACCAGGCAAGCAACCGGCGCGCGATGGCGGCGCGCCGCGACCCATGGATTCTCATGGGGAGGCGAGCGCCGGTTTGCGGCCAATGAATTGCTCGCAAATCTTTGGCCCCCGGGGACCGTTGCGCTGCCAATGCAACACCTCAAAGCCGTCAA
>JBHHUI010000827.1:0-1735 GCA_046753805.1 Anaerolineales bacterium | reverse complement strand
GGACCTCCACCCAGTTCGCATCGCAAGGGCGCCTGATGTTTGGCGCGCTATCGGTATCGAGTACGTTCCTTGCCGCTGGGCTGATGGCCGCGCTTGCGCCGCGCAGCGAGCGGCGGACTTCCCATTTCATAATCGGTGTGCTCATGGCCGTGGCCGCTATCATCCCCTTCCTGTACATCGCGCCCGCTTACGCATCGCCGCCGGAAGTGGCCGCGGTCGATTTGCCCGCGTCCATGCGTCCCGTGCGGGCGCTGATCGGCGAAGAGATTGAATTGCTCGGTTATAGCTTTGACGATGCCCCGCTGCAGCCGGGCGACGTGCTGCCGGTTACGCTCTACTGGCGCGCGCGCAGCGCAATCGGCGCGGACTACAACCTCGCACTCAACTTGCACGGGCGCGCGCTGGAATTGGTCGGTAAGCTGGATACGTGGCCGGGCGGCGGATCGCTGCCAACTTCCGCGTGGACGCCGGGGGCGATCTATGCCGATACCTATGCGTTGCCGGTCGCAGCCGGCGCGCGCGCCCCCTCACTGTTACGCCTGGACATCACGTTTTGGGAAGGCGAACTGTCAGATCGGCTGCCCATCCAAGCCCCGGACGGCTCGCTGCTGCCGACATTGCTGCTGGATGTGGGCGCTCTCGTACCGGCGCGCGCGGCAACGATTGAGCCTGCGGCGCTCGACGGCTCAACCTTCGAAGGTGGATTCGCACTGCTCGGATATGACGTTCCAACCCAAGGCGCGCCGGGGGGCGAGCTTCCCGTTGTGCTCTATTGGGAGGTTGCGCCCGCGCCCGCAGCTGACTTTACCGTGTTTCTGCATCTCCAGGATGCTGGCGGCAATACCGTTGCACAGGCGGACGGGCCGCCGGTGGGCGGCGATTGGCCCACCTCCGTTTGGCGTCTCGATGGCCCGGTCGTGGACAGGCATGTTTTGGCGATACCCGGCGACCTGCCGGACGGTGAATATCGTTTGGCGATCGGGCTCTATGAGCCGGATAGCGGGGCGCGGCTACCCGCATTTTCGGCGGCGGGCGACGAATGGTCAGATTGGGCGGTACGCCCGCGCGCGCCGATTGTTATCAGCGCGCCCTGAACAGCCCGTTACTTCCCCCCGGCGGCGGCAGTGGGCGAGCAGCCGTCACTGGCACAATTTGAAGATTCCGGCTGCCGGTCGTGAAGATCATCTGGCAGGCCGTGGACGAGACCAACTCTGCCTGCATTTTCCTACGCAATTCGGGTTACGAAAGTGCGCTGGTCTAGATTGCCGTCGCGCCGCACACTGGTCTGTCCGGCACCGGACCGCACACCACTTCTACTTCATACAGAATCGCGTCAAGTTCCGCGCGCACCGACTCGATGTCGGCCCGCACCGGTTCTAGCTCGACTTCTATCAGTTGCGTTTCGTGGTCTGCTCTCACACTCTGCACGCCGGATAGGCTGCCTACGCTGGCCTCCACTGTGCGCTCGCAGGCGGCGCAGTGAATCGTGCGCTCGCCGGTCACGCGTAGTCTGAGAATCGCGCTGTCTATCATCGGGGTTCCCTCACTTTATGCTGCGCCTGTATTCTTGACAGGCGCGCAGCTGGGGAGCTTACACGGTCAATGGGCTTACTGTACGAAGGAACAGGTTTTTGTAAGGGACTCGGGGGTTGCTGCATCTACAATAGGGAAGTGACGGTGTGGCTGGGGTCGGAGGCAACCGATGACGACAGTCCCTCTTTGGAAGACACTGCTG
>JBHHUI010000826.1:0-1736 GCA_046753805.1 Anaerolineales bacterium | reverse complement strand
CTGTCGGCCTACTCGACCAGCGTTTTGCCGCCTTCTGTAACGTCAACTGCGTAACCCTTAAACACTATTGCAGCCCGATGGTTCGAGTTCCCGTCTGGAATGATTCAATATCCAGTCGGCTACGATTTCTTCAAGATCACGCGCTGGTTTGGCTCAATACGCAAGCACGAAAACCAGATCGTTTACATTCGTGCCGGTCGGCCCTGTCTGGATGTGACTCCCCAGACGAGAAAACAGCGTATAGGTGTCATTCGTTTCGAGCACAGCCTCCGGGTCCAGCCCGGCAGCGCGAGCGCGGGCGACGGTGTCCGGCTCGGCGACGGCCCCGGCGGCATCCGTCGGTCCGTCGCCGCCATCCGTTGCGAAGCATACGACGCGCACGGCCTGCGCGCCCACCTCTTGCAATGCCATTGCAGCCGCCAGCGCCGCTTCCTGATTGCGACCGCCCCGCCCATGTCCGCGCACCGTGACAGTGGTTTCGCCGCCCCAGACAAGGCACTGTGGGGATGCTCCCGAGATCGCCTCGGAGTACCAGCGGCGGACAACGTCGCGCCCGACCTCTCGCGCTTCGCCTTCGAGCGCAGTCGAAATCAGACGCGCCTGAAAGCCCAGCGTGCGCGCACGATCGACCACGGCATTTGCGGCCATCGCATTATCCGCCGCAATCGTCAGGTGTACCCGGCCAAACGCCGCAGCGCCGGGTTTCGGCGTTTCGGGGACTGATCCGTCCAGCCCCGCCAGCACGTGCTCCCGCACGGCGGATGGCAGTTGCTGCCACAGTCCAGCCTCGCTGAGAATGCGGTGCGCGTCGGCGAACGTCGTCGGGTCCGGAGCCAACGGGCCGGAGGCAATCACGTCCGGCGGGTTTCCGACCACGTCCGAGATCACAATTGCTTCCACAGCTGCCGGCGCGAACCGGCGCGCGAGTTGCCCACCTTTCACGGCCGACAGATGTTTGCGCACAGCGTTGAATCCTGTGATGGCGACCCCGCTGCGCAGCAAGCCGTCATTCACAAGCTGCAAGTCCGCGAGCGACACTTCGCCCGCCGGAAGCGCCAGCAGCGCCGACCCGCCGCCCGATATCAGGGCGAGGATCAAATCGTCCCGACGGGGATGCCCTACCAACTCTAGCATGCGCTGCGCCCCCGCACGTCCAGCTGCATCCGGCAGCGGATGCCCGGCCTCGATAAGCGCGATCCGCTGGAGCGGCGCAATGTGGCCGTACTTGGTGATGACAACTCCGCCCGTGATCCGGTCGCCTAGCAGGTTCTCCACTTCGGCCGCCATCGCGGCGCTCGCTTTGCCGAAACCCACCACGAGCACGCGCCGCAAATCGGCCAGCCGGTATACGCGGTCCCGCACGCAAAGGCGGTCGCCATCGCGCCTCAGTGCGGCGCGAATCGCCCGCGCTGGAGAGGCCGCGTCGAGCGCAGCAGACAGCAGCGCATCGGTGTGCGCGGTCCGATCACGCCATATTGGAATCGGCATGGAATTCAATAGAACCTCGGAGGTCTCTTGCTCCACGATACAATGTGCGGCCCATAAGCATCTCACGTTTGGGCGCAAACGAAGTTATACGTATAGATGAACGAAACCATCACCTTCGAATCGATGATTGAAGCCCATGGCGCCGAAGTCTTTCGCTACATCTGGCGCTTGGTCGCCGATGATAACGAAGCTCAGGATTGCCTGCAAGAGACCTATGTGCGCGCCTGGCGCGCATTTGACCGGCTGGG
>JBHHUI010000825.1:0-1741 GCA_046753805.1 Anaerolineales bacterium | reverse complement strand
GCCAAAGGCGCAACACCATCCAAGTCCGCCGCGATTATCGATGAGCCAACCACCACGCACAAGACGGGGGCGAGCACGGCCCGCAATAAGCTGTCTCGCGCCAGCTCCTTCGGGCTGCGCAGGTCGGAGTATCTGGCCAAGCGGCTGACCGGCGCGATGTTCCATGACGCAGGCGAGCACATGGGGTTGGTGGGCGACGAGTTGGCCGCGTGGGTGCATAACGGCACGCAGCGCACAATCGGGGAGTTCAACAAGGGCATGCGACCGTTGTACTTGGAAGGCGACGGTACGATGGTGGCGGACACCTTGGCGGGGCTATCGACATTCCAGACTTATGTGACGCAGAAGGTGCTGGCGGATTTACCTATCATCATGCGGGCGTCGAAGCCCGCTGGCCTGACGTACCTTGCAGGCATCGCAACAGTAGGTGGCGCGGGGGCGATACCCGGACTGCTGCCACTGCTTGACTATCTGGTCGAGACCGTGGACACCGATGGATCGTTCGTGCATGACTGGCAGCAGTACCAGCTCGATCACAAGCTCATGTTCCGTGGGGGGCTGTCACAGCTACCCGTGGACATATCCAGTCGCGCTACATTCTCAGGGCCGTTTGGCGCAGGGTCGGAGTACGGCGCGGACATTCGAGGCGTCACGTCGCCGTTCTTCAACTTCGTCGGCGGACTGATGGAGAGCGGTGGATCGGTTGTAGAAGGGCTGAAAAAACTCGTCCCGACTGACGCACGCAATCGAGCAGCGGCGCTGCTGTCCGATGAGGGCAAGTTCACGCCTGTGCTAGGGTCTAAATACCACCCCACTTATGACGTGAACGAGAACGACAAGCTGACCACGCTCCTGTTTGGCATCGAGCCGAAGTCTGTCACCGACGCGAAACGGGTCAGGCGTGCCGAGTTCGCAGTGGCGAACCACATTAAAGACGAACGGCACAATCTGCGCGAACTGGCGCTGCGGGCGATGTTGGAGGGCGACCTCACGCCTGCACGCCGCCGGGACATTACGCGCAAGGCCCACAAAGCAGGCATCCGGGTTGGGGCGTTCTGGAAAGGCGTGCAGCGCACGCACAAGAAACGTATGCAAGGCGCGAAGCCCGCCGTTTCGCGACGAGATCAGCACCGTGTGAGGTTTGAACAATGAATAGAGTAGTGGTGAATTGGGACTATCGACCTGACAGAGTCGGGCGGGGGGCGCCTAGTGCGCTAGGCCAGTCGGCAGTGTCGGGAACATTTAAGGTGGTCAACAGGCTTGGTACGCTGTATAACGTCAGCAATGATATGAGTGCGCCCGCAATTAGACTGCACGCGCCTTGGTGTGTGAACGCCGCTGGCACTGCGGTAAACGTGGGGTAGAAGGGGTGATTCGCCGTCCACAAGGAGATTTATAATGGCAGCAAGAGATGTAGTAACACTTAACGAGACGCTTGCGAGGCTTGAGGTAGCACAGACAGGGGATACATATAACCTGCCTAGCGATACGAACGTGGCCGGAAACCTTACCGTAGCTGGTAATCAAACCCTTGGCGGCGTAGCGCGTAACACATGGCCGGCTCCGGGCAATGCAACACAGGCATTGACAGGCGTACTGACCAACGGTGAGAAGGGCAATATCCCTGCTGGCGGTGCTTTTGAGTTGCGCGACAATACTGGAGTAACCACACACTTCGCAGTTGACGAGGCTACGGGCAGGGTATCGGGGGCTGGCGTGCTTCCTACGCGAGATAATCTCA
>JBHHUI010000824.1:0-1741 GCA_046753805.1 Anaerolineales bacterium | reverse complement strand
CGTTTCTCCCGGCTACGCAAAGCGACGGCAACTTCCTGCGCCATGGCGCGCTGACGGTCCTCCTCGGTACACTATGGCTGGAACCGGCTGTGCGCGATGCGTTCATGGCGGGAAATGCCGTTGGGGCCGAGCGGTTCGCGGACATGCACGACCTGTGCAATCAGGCTGATCTCGCCGAATACATAGCGCAAGTCGAGTTCGAGGCTTTATTTGTCGCCGAGGGCGCGCGGATCGGCGTAGAAAATGTGCGAGTTTTTCTGGCGGATGAAGCCCGCTTTGAGACGTACTCAGCGCTATTTGGTGCGCTGTGTTTTAGCCTCAGCGCACTCTATGATCGCTATGGTCCTGATTGGGAGACCTGGGTGTTTCAGGTTGTAAACGTGCACTATCGACTGGCGAACTTTAGTTTGGAGGCTTGGGCGAACTGGCTTGGCATCGAGTATGTGGAACCACCGAGCGAGATTGACGAAGCGTTCGTAGCGCGACCTGATCATAATCATGACTGAACAGCAAGCAACGAAACGACAATAACTCACCTCAGAATCAAATGCCGAGGCGCTGCGAGAGCTATTGGTTGAGCAGCGCCGAGGGTCAGGACATCCGCCGCTGGCGCGTGTTACACGCAGCCGCTGCGGAAGCCGGTCTAGACGCAGACGCGCTGCAGCAGGCCGTCGAGACTGGGCGATACACATCCACTGTCGACCGACATAAGACCACTGCTGTCGAAATGGGTGCCACCGGCGTTCCATTGTTCATCTTCGATGAAGAATACGTCGTCCTAGGTCTGCAGCCCTATGCGGCTTTTCAAGTCGTAATGGAACTGCTTGTACAGGAGCATCTAGAGGAATAGTTAGAATGCTCTCGCGTTACTTTTCTTAGGGCAGGCTCACCCAGGCCTTCAAACCCGAAGCGGCTAAGAAATAAGTTATTGCCCGTGAGTACAACGCGCTCGACACCCGGGGACGCTCTCTGATTGGCGCATCGATTCTGATGAACATGGGCTTCGCCCCAGAAGCGATCGACTTACGCGCAGGGACAACAGGCTGGAATGATGCCGGCTTGCCAACGGAGTGAGAACGGTTGGCTGCTGAACTACTCGTTTTGATGGCGCAACACCCGGTCTTGCGCCACAGAGTTCATCTTGCCGCTGAGACCGCCGGGCTGCAGGTTGTGGAAGTTGCCGCACCGGAAGAACTCGATGCCGATATTCACCCGATCGCCATCGTCGTCGAGCTCGAACTGCCTGACGCGCTTCAGGCGGTCAGGGCGTGGAAACAGCGCTGGCCGGAGTGCCTCGTAACGGCTTCCATCGCGCTTCCGGATCAGGAACGCTGGATCGCTGCTGAGGCCGCGGGTTTCGATCTGGTCGCCAACCGTGGCGCGCTGCCGCGCCAATTGGAGAAAAAACTGGCGGCGCGGACGAGCGGCGGGGGCTTGATCCCGCAACGCGAACGATTGCTCGCCAAGCGGATTACGAAGCCCGGCAATGGATTGATTGGGCGCGTACCGGACGCGCCGGATGGCGAGATTGCGATCTTTCGCATCGGCGAGCGGCTGTGTGCGATCCGCGCTGTTTGCCCGCATGCCGGGTATTCGTTGGCGGACGGCGAACTGAATGGCAGCGTAATCACTTGCCCGCAACACGGCAGCCGCTTTGACATTTGCACCGGCGAGCGCGTGCGGGGTCCATCGGATTATCCAATCCAGAAGTATCGGGCTGTATTCGATAGAGATGAGCTGT
>JBHHUI010000823.1:0-1750 GCA_046753805.1 Anaerolineales bacterium | reverse complement strand
ATCGTCGTCCAGGCCTGCATCCTTAAACGAAAAACGCCGCCAGCAACCGGGGCAAGACCTGCGACAGTCAATACGCGGATGGTTTTTGGCGGCGTTTTGCGCCGATCTATTTGTTTGATCGTCCGCATATTCCAGGACTGTCGCATATTCCGATTATACCGCGTATTTGCAATGCTGCAAGATAGTCAGTGGAGCCGGCGGGATTTGCGCCCGCGTTTACCGGCGGCGAGAAAGGAGAGTAAAGCGCCGCTGGTCGTCTAGCTTTCGCCCGGCCCCAAGAAGTCTACGCCCACCGCCCGATGACGCGCATCAGCCACAGCATGAGCCGTTGGCGCCGCGTCAGGCGCGGGCGATATTCCTTCAGGTTGGTGTATCGACTACAACCCATGGTGTTTCCTTTCAATCCACGTCCATACGCCGCCCGCGATCAGCAGGAAGCCGACGTATGCGACCAGCCAGCCAGCGGCGGCGCTAACCACGCTCGTGCGCTTTCCACATGCGGCCTTCGTTCGCCAGCATGTACTCTTCGGTAAGCGCATCTATTTCCAGCACCCAGCCAAACTCAGGTACATACGCCCATATCAGATCGCGTTCAACGGTGACTTCGATGTAATCCGGATTCAGCTCCGGGTGCGCATCCTGCACTACCCGCAGCGCCGCCCGGTTCAATTGCTGCTCAGCCATCGATCTGCTTCTCCGCGATGTCCACCGCCGCCTTCAACATCTTGTATGCGTCCCGCAGCTCGTCCAGGCTGTCCGCTTCGTTGGCATCTTCAAGCGGCGGTATCACGCCGAGCGAGTCCGCTCGCGCCTTCAGGCTGGCGTACATCGCAATCGCCTTTGCGGTCGGCGGTTCGGGCTTGCGGGATGACTGCGGAGAATGTCCGTCCGTGTCCTCGTCGGCGTACATGCCGAGCACTGCCGACCAGGCGTAGCGGCGCAGGTAGGTGATCGTCGAGCCAGCCAGCTGCGCATCGGATTTGCCCTTCTCGCTGCCCAAAGCCAGCACGATAGTTTCTCGCAGCCACTCGCCAGACTCATGCATTAGCATCGTTGTAAGGCCGATTGATCCGGTACCGCTCGTCGGGAATTGTGCCATGCTCAGGCCGTTCTGCGATAGAACGTCGCGGCTGGCATCAATCACGCTTCCCAGGTCGGCAAAGCGGTTTTTCAAAAACGGATTGGTCTTGTTCATCAGTGCGGGCGGCATCTCCGCCTGTGCTTTGGAAAGCGCTGCTGCTAGATTAGCGATACTCTCTGATTGTTCCATCTGTCTGTCCTTTCTGGTCGTGGCGGCCAGCGGGCAGGCCTGGAGGAGTAACCCGCCCGCCGGCCTGATAATGTGCGGTCAGCTATTAAGCCGCCGCGATCCGGGGCGATGGCGTTGCACCATGCGCGCTGCTTCCCTCAGCACCCACCGCCCCGGAGCGCGATTGCCTATCCTTTCCACACCCGGATCGTTTTCTGGATTCGCTCAATGATGTGCGGGCAGTTGAACGTGACTTCCATTGGCCAGCCATGGCTACCATGGCTCATTTCGGCACGCACGACATTGACGTAAACGTTTTCCTCATAAATGCTCATTGCCTGAGCATAATAGTCGCCCATCGCCGTTCTGATAACAAGATTGGTTGTCAGCGTTGTAGTGTCTTCTGCATTCTCTTCGTTCATGCCGTGTTCTCTCCATTCGCCAGCTCCCGCGCCATTTCCTGCACCAGCATACAGTCGATGTGGGCATAGTCCGTTCCAC
>JBHHUI010000822.1:0-1755 GCA_046753805.1 Anaerolineales bacterium | reverse complement strand
CGCGCCCTTCGGCGTCAAATGTGATGCGACATTCCGAACTTGAGTTGGCGATGGTGTTTTTCATCATTACTGCCACCCCGCGCCCCCGCTTTTTTGCAGTTCCGTTCTCGCGTTGAAGCGGTTCGTGCCAACCGAGCCCGTCTGCCGCCGCCTCCAGGCATTCGACAAAGTGGATGTCGTGTAGCTGCTCGCCGGTGGCGAAAATGTCATCTGTGCGTAGTAAGTTCTTCTTCCTTAACTCAAGCGGGTCCATACCCAAACGGTGGGCAATGGTGTCCATGTGAGATTCGTGCGCAAAGACGCCCTGGGAGCTCATCGCGCCGCGATAGGCGGCCGCAATGGGCAGATTGGTGTAGATGCCATAGGAGTCCACGTGCACTGCGGGGATACGGTAAGGGCCGATGGCGCGGAGCATACCGGCCGGCGCCAGATGGGCGCTGGATGAAGCATAAGCGCCTCCGTTCCAGTAAATAGTCACCTTGCGAGCCGTGAACGTGCCGTCGAGCTTGACGCCGGATTTCATGATAATTTTCGCGGCATGTTTGGTGACCGTTAAAAATTCTTCGGCGCGTGTCATCACAAGCTTGACCGGCCGGTCGCCGACCTTCCAGGCCAGTGCAGCCGCCATCGGCTGGGTGCGGACGTTGCCTTTCCCCCCAAAACCGCCTCCCAGTGGCGGGACGATGACGCGGACGTCTTCGAGCTCTAGATCGAAAATCGCGCTCAGCACACGGCGAACAGTGTAGGGGGATTGGGAGCCGGTCCAAACCGTCAGCTTGTCATCTTTCCATTGCGCAGCGGCCACTTGGGTCTCTAGTGAAGCCTGCTGAGCCACCGGGCTGCTGAACACCTCTTCGACTATTTCATCCGCGGCCGCAAAGCCGGCTTCAATATCCCCACGGCGCAGCTTGGAGTGACGCACTATGTTGTCGGGGAACGCCGCGTGCAATACCGGCGCGCCCGGCAATATGGCTGCCTCGGCGTCGAAAATGCCCGAAAGTTCTTCGTACTCCAGCTCGATCAATTCCATTGCCTGGTCGGCGATTGCAGCCGATTCGGCTGCAATCAGAGCAACTGGCTCGCCGATGAAGCGTATGCGGTCGCCGGCGACAATGGGTTGATCCTGGATGGTCGAGCCAAAGTGCAAGTTTGGCGTGTCGTCACCGGCAAAATCTGCGGCCGTTACTATCGCCACGACGCCCGGTAATTGTTCGGCCGCGCTCACGTCGAGCTTCGTAATGCGCGCGTGGGGCACGCTGCTGCGAAAAACCTTGCCCACCAGCATGTCAGGTAATTTCAGGTTGGAGGCGTAGGGAACAGTTCCGGTGACTCGCGCGACCGAATCGAGCATAGGAACTGATTTACCGATGGCCATTACGGAGCTCCTCCAATGCACGCTGCACGTGGGTGCGAATCATCTGCGTTCGATACCAGGCGGAGCCACGGATATCCTCCAGGGTTTCGATGCTGTCCGCGTAGCCAGCCGCAATCTCGCCTATCAGTTCATCAGTTAATGCCTGGCCCCGCGCCAGGCTTTCCACTGCCGGCAGCCGCTGCGGTACTTCACAAGCTGCGCCCACTGCCACACGCAAGTCCGTACAGGTTTCGGCGTCAAATGCTGCGACAGTTGCGACGCCGGTACAGGGTCGATCTTCCGATGAGCGGCTCTTATATTTGAGATAGGTCATGCGGCTACCAGGAGCGCACGCGGGAATGAAGATGTCCGTGATCAATTCGTCGGGTTCAAGGTCGGTT
>JBHHUI010000821.1:0-1764 GCA_046753805.1 Anaerolineales bacterium | reverse complement strand
CGGTGGGCGCTGCTTACGGCGGCTGTCGCCGGATACGGCCTCGTCATGACGCCGTGGTTCATTCGGAACTTCATGGTCGCCGGGACGCCGCTTGCGCCGGGCGCAGCGCGCAGCGTGTGGCTGACCACTTACGAAGATTTGTTTCGCTACCCGGCGGATGCGATCACCCCTAATGCATATCTTGCCCAGGGCATTCGTGGCGTGGCGCGCGGCAAGTTGTGGGTGCTGGGCCAGAATCTGCAAACGCTCGTCGCGGTGCAGGGGATGGTATTTCTAGGGCCGTTCATGGTAGTCGGCCTGTGGCAATTGCGGGCACAACGACTCGCGCGCATGGCGGTCGCGTACCTTGGGCTGCTGTTCTTCACAATGACATTCGTCTTTAGTTTTCCGGGGGCGCGCGGCGGGCTGTTCCATTCCGGGGCTGCGCTCGTGCCGGTGTTGGCCGTGGCCGCCGTGTACGGAGTCGATCATGTGGTGACCTGGGTCGCTGCGCGTCGCAGGTCTTGGGAAGCGCAGCGGGCGCGCGCGGTTTTTCGGGGCGGGGTGGTGGCGCTGGCGGTCGGGCTTACGGCCATGTTGATCTTCGTGCGCGTCGTGCAGGGTGACCGGTCCCATTCCGATCGTCTTCTGGCCCGGGTCGGCGCGCAGCTGCCGGCGGGGTCCGTAGTGGCGAGCAACAACCCGCCCGGACTGTACGCAGCGGCCGGCCTTGCGGGCGTTTTCATCCCGACGGGAACTGAATCGACATTGGGCGCTGTCGTCGCCCAGTACGGAGTGGATTACGTGCTGCTGGACGAGAACCATGTCCCCGCGTTGGCGCCGCTTTACGCACGCCAGCGCCGGCCGGACTATCTCTGTCCGCCGCTCACACCCGCGCCGGGCGTGCTGTTGTTTCCGGTCGCTCCATGCGATTGAGACTGTCACGCGTTGCGGGGCTGGCGGTGTTTGCGCTGGGCGTCGCCTCCGCCGCCGGGTACGTCGGCGTGGCTCGAAGCCTCGGCGCGAATGGATACCCGCTGGACGACGCCTGGATCCATCAGACCTACGCCCGCAACCTCGCAACCCTGGGCGAATGGTCGTTCGAGCCGGGAAAGACCTCGGGCGGCTCGACCTCGCCGCTCTGGACGCTGCTGCTCGCCGCCGGCTATGTGCTGCGAATGAACCCCCGCCTGTGGACGGCGAGCCTCGGCGCGCTTGCGCACGGAGCCGTCGCGTGGCTTGGGACCCGTTTGCTGGCGACGTTGTGGCCCGGAAAGCCGAAGGCCGCGCTGGCCGCAGGCGTGCTGATGGCGCTGGAATGGCATCTGGTGTGGGCGGCTGCCTCTGGCATGGAAACGGCGCTGTTCATCGTGTTGGTGCTGTCCGCCTTCATCGTCGCGTGTCAAAGGCGTTTCGCTTTCTGGAGCGGCGTGCTGACCGGGCTGGCTGTGTGGGCGCGGCCGGATGGGCTGACCGTGCTGCCGGCCGTCGCGGCGCTGGCCTGGCTCGCCGACGCGGACCAGCGCGGGCGGCTGGGGCGGCTTGCGCTAGTGACGGCCGGCGCAGCTGTGGTCGTGCTTCCATACCTCGCCTTCAATCTCCGCGTGGCGGATGCGATCTGGCCGGCGACCTTCTTTGCGAAACAGGCCGAATACGCTGTGCTGCGCACTGATCCGCTGCTGGCGCGGTTCGGACGGTTGCTGATGCGCCCGTTGACGGGCGTGCTGGCGTTGGTCGCGCCGGCTGTTCTGTTGGCGTTCTGGAAGCCGGATTGGCGCCGACTGG
>JBHHUI010000820.1:0-1769 GCA_046753805.1 Anaerolineales bacterium | reverse complement strand
CAGCAGATTGAGCAGATGGAACGGATAAATCGGGTTTTGCCTGCAAATATTCGCCCAATCTGCTCCACCCAGTCGCGGCGCCTGGACGCGGTCCGCTTCATCGGCTGACATATTTCAGTGGAGTCGTACACAGGTTGCCGCATCGGCGCGGATCAAACTGTTCAGGGCCCGTGCACCGATTCCTCCTCAATTGCAGAATCCCTGTGCAAGGGCAATCACGGTCTCCAACATGGCTTCCGTCAGCCGACCCGTCTGGGTGTTCTGGCGGCTGGGGTGGTATGAGCCCACGAGAACCGGGAATCCTGCACCAACGGCAAAGGTCGCCCCGTGTCCGAATTTCGGCGCCGGGCGCGGCACGTCGGCGCCCCGCACGCGCCACAGTCTGACAATCTGATCGAATGCCAGCTTGCCGAGCGCCAGCACGGCGCGGACTTCGGGCAGCAGCTCCAGTTCGCGCAGCAGGTGCCGCGCGCAATTATCGATTTCGGGACGCGTCGGCTTGTTGCCGGGTGGAGCGCAGCGCACAATACAGGTCAAATACGCGCCGCGCAGCGTGTATCCGTCGTCTCGTGCACGGGAGGTAGCTTGCGTGGCTAAACCGGCGTCGTGGAGGGCGCGCGCCAGGAAGTCGGCCGAGCCCATGCCGTCGCTGCCATCCCCGGTAAACATACGTCCCGTGCGGTTCGCGCCATGCGCCGCCGGAGCCAGCCCAACAATGAGCAGCCGCGCCTGCGGGTCGCCGAACCCCGGTACCGGCCGCCCCCAGTATTCATCGTTGCGATAGGCGCGCTTCTTTTTGCGCGCAACCGCGCTGCAGTAGTCGATCAGGCGCGGGCAGGTCGTACACTCGATGATCTGACCTTCAAGTTCGCTCAGAGTCGTCACGCGCGTATTGTACGCGTATTCATTTCGCGCGCGCAGGTTCGGCAGTATACTCGCGGTTATGGCCACTCCACTTGAAAAAACGGGTCCGTCCGGCGCGCCCAGCCCGCTGCCGCCCGACGTGGAGCAGCGCAAGGAAGTTCCTTCGGAGGCTGCGCTTCCCGATCCGCGCACCCGGCTGGATGTACTTGTTGCTGGTGCGAGTATCGGCGTTCCGGGAACCACGGCGGCAACGTTGGGCATGTTTGTCGAGGACAACGCAACGGGCGCGCTGCTGCTGCTCACAGTTGGACACATGCTGGGCGCAATAGAAGCCGCTGGCGACCGCGTGGTGCTCAAGTTGTCGCCCGGTACGCCCGTGCTGCAGCCGGGGCCGGCGGACGGCGGCGGAGATGCGGACATTATCGCGAAGGTCGAGCGGGCGGTGCTGAACGAGCGCTGCGACGCAGGGGTGGCGGCGCTGATCGGCGAGCGCCGCTACAGCGATCTGCTGCCCGATGGCGGGCGGATTCGCGGAATAGCGCTGCCACGACTCGGCATGCGTGTGAGGGCGTTCGGGCGCAGCGGCTGGCTGGAATCGACGATCACGCTCATTGAAGCCGCGACAAATGTGGGCTATCTCGCCGGCGTGCAACAACGTTTTACCGGCTTGTTCATGACCGAGAAACTGTCCACGGGCGGTGATGCGGGAGCGGTCGTACTGGAGGCCGATACCAACCGCGCAGTTGGGCTGATCTTTGCCGGGTCGGAACAGGCCAGCGTGTGCATTCCAATCGCCACAGTGTTGCGTGAGTTGGATGTGCGCATTCCCGGCATGGACCAGTCGATCGAAGTGCTCGAAGAACAGATGTTGGCCGAACTCACCGCCGTCAACGACACGGTTGGAA
>JBHHUI010000819.1:0-1772 GCA_046753805.1 Anaerolineales bacterium | reverse complement strand
TATGGGAGCTGAACTCGCCCTCGATTGGCCGCCGGAAACGTTTGCCGAGGCGCACGCCGGCGAGGTTGGTGCAAAGGCGCAACTTGCCTGTCGGCGCCCACCTCGCTGGGCCGGCCATTGTGTTGGAGCAGGATGCCACAGTATTTATCCCGTCCGGGTGGGATGGGCATGTCGTCTCAGGCGGGTATTTGCGGATAGGACACCATGCACGGCCCGTCTGAGCGCCACGCTAGCTCAGCGGACGAGCTGACCCTCGACGAGCAGGTAATTTACGGCGCGCTGGGAACGCTGGCGCGCGAAGTCGGCCACCGCTTGAAACGCGCAGCGCACTCCTCGTTGATCCGCGAATCCGATGATTATGGGGCCGCGATTGTCTCGGATCGATTTGACCTGCTGGCGGAGGCTGAGACGACGCCGCTGCAGATGGGGCCGCTGGCCGGCTACTGCCGCGGCGTTGTCGAGACGCTTGCGGAGGCTGGCGAAGCGCTCGATCCGGGCGCTGTGTATCTTCACAATGATCCTTATCGTGGCGCCAGTCACAGCCCCGACATTGGAGCAATCGCACCTCTATATGCCGACGGCGAGTTGTTTGGCTTCGTCGGCACGGCTGCCCATCACGTGGACATCGGCGCTGCCGTGCCCGGCACCTGCATCATCAAAGCCCACGATGCGTTCAGCGAGGGACTCCGCTTGTTGGCGTTCCCGGTGGAGCAGGATGGAAAGCCCGTGCCCGCTGCCTGGCGCATGATCGCCAGCAATGTGCGCATGCCAGACCTTGTGACGGGAGATTTGCGCGCGCAGGTGGCGGCCTGTCGTTGGGGTCAGCGCAGCTTTGAGCGTTTGGTACGCCGGTATGGAGCCGCCGGGTTGCGTACTGCCGCCGACCGACTGCTGCGTGTGGCTGAGCTGCGTATGCGCGAAGCTGTTCGCGCTCTGTCCGATGGGGATTATCAGGCCACTGGCTACCTGGACGGCTACGTAGATTCCGGCGAGGCGGACATTCAGATCTGCGTCAAATTGCGAGTGCGTGGCGATGAGTTGACGGTCGACCTGACGGGCAGTGCAGCGCAGCTCGACCACGCGCCGATTAATATGCCGCTGCGCGGCACGACGGATATGGCCGTGCTTCTCACCTTGCGCACGCTGCTGCTGCCCGAAACCGAGTATCCCAACCTGCCCCATAACGCCGGCTTGTTCAGGCCCGTACGCATCATTGCTCCCGAAAGCACAATCGTCAACCCGACATTTCCGGCCCCGACCATCGGCCGTTTCTGTGGCGGCCAGATGGTAGCGAATCTGGTCGTGCGTGCACTGCAGGACGTGCTTCCAGAGCGCGTGTGCGCTGGCTGCTCGACGACCAAGGCCATCACATTCGCCGGACAGCGCGATGGTCAGTCCTGGATTTACATGGACGTGACAGAGGGCGCATACGGGGGCATGCACGGCTCCGACGGCCTCGACGCCGTTGATGTGTTGTACGCCAATACCAAGAACAACCCCATCGAGGATATTGAGGCGCACTACCCGCTGCGGGTGGAGCGCTATGAACTGCGTGAGGGTACGGCCGGCGAGGGTCAGTGGCGTGGTGGTTTCGGGCCGCTGCGGGACACGCGAATGTTGACGGAGGGGTTTATTTCGGTGGAAGGGGACGGCTTCCGGCATGCGCCGTGGGGCTTGCGGGGCGGAGCAAACGGCGCGACGGGCGGCGTGATGATACTCAATCCAGGCGACGAAGAGGGACGGTTGCTCCCCTCTAAGATCGATAACATGCC
>JBHHUI010000818.1:0-1781 GCA_046753805.1 Anaerolineales bacterium | reverse complement strand
GCGTCGATATCCCACTCGCCGAACCCTTCCACAGCCTCCGGCAGCTGGCTCTGGAACGAAAGCCGACGGAATTCACCATCGGTGACGACCCCGATGCCGGTCTCCTCCTGCAAACGGACAACGTCATCGACGGCGCGGTCTTCGATCACCTTAAATTCGGCGTCCGAAATATGGCCCGCATCGTAATCTTTCCGGGCTTGCAGCAGCTCAGGCGGCCGGAGCAGGCTGCCGACGTGGTCGGTGTGGACGGTGATCATAGGCAACTCTCCTTCTGGTCAGTTTGTCGCAACGACTGCTTCCTCGACAGTGGGGTGCATACGTCCCAGGGTCGGCAGCATGCGCAGCGTCGTCGCGATGATAATACCGCCGCCCATGGCAAGCGCAAGCGGCGCGCCCGCGAGGGCGGCCAGGCCTCCCAGAAGCAGGCCGCCCAACGAGTTGGACCCCACGGTAAATGCAAACAGGCCTTGCACGCGACCACGCATGGTGTCGCTCGACAACATCAACAGCAGCGTTTGCAGGGTCACGTCGTATGTCATGAGCGCGCCCCCGGCGATGGCGATCAACACGAGCGACAAGACGTACCATGGGGAAAACGCGAACAGCGCCAGGAAAAGGCCGCCGAATAGCGTGCTGGAAACCAGCAGTGCGCCCTTGTTTCTGAAATCACCCAGGCTGCCGACGATCAACGTGCTGATCAACGCGCCCGCGCCGGCTGCGGCCGAAATGAATCCCAGCCCGACCTCCCCCACGGCAAGTACGTCGCGCGCAATAATGGGCAGCAGCACGAGGTGCGAATAGCCGAACATCTCAACTGTCGCGCTCAGCACGAGCAGGTGAAAGATCGGTTTGCTGGCGCGGGCGTAACGTACGCCCTCCCGTAAAGCATGCCCGAAAGGCTCCTGTGTGGAGTTGGACGTGAAGGAGCCGCGCACGGCGAACATCAACGCGCCGGCGCCGAGCAGACACGTGGCCGCAAATGCATAGCCCGCGCCCACGCCCCACGCAGCCATCAGCGCGCCCACCATCGCCGAACCGAACACGCGCGCCACGTTCAACGCCAGCATCTGCGCCGCCGACGCATTCAACAGGTGTCGCGGGCCGACGACTGCAAATACGATCATGCTGGTCGCCGGCCAGCGAAATGCAAAATACAGTCCCTGTGAGAACGCAGCCACGAGAACGTGCCACAACGCAACGCGTTCGGTCACCACCAGCGCAGCGAGGGCGAGCGCTACTGCGGCCGCAAGAAAATCCGCACAGAGCGCCACGCGGCGTCTGTCCAGCCGGTCGAGCAGCACGCCGCTGAAAACGCTGAAGGTGAATTGGCCGGCGCCCTGCACGCCGGCAGCGATGCCGACCCACAGCGCCGAGTCGGTGAGCTGCAACACCAACCAGCCCTGCGCGAGGATGGTTGTGATGCGGTTCGTAAAGACAAAGAACGTGCTCGCCCACACCCAGCGATAAGCCGGGACGCGGAACGAGACGAGCATGCGGCTCACCGCAGCCACTCAGTACGTGGTTTACCAGCCCGTATCTCACCTCTACGGTGGGCGACGAAAGCCTCCAATGCCTCGCGCTTGGCCTCCTCGAGCGCCTGATCGTAGCTCAGGGACTGGTTGACCTCGGCCACCATGTTGGCCAGGCGCTCTTCGACCGGAAGCGTCCCGGTCTCGAGGCGCTCGGCCTTGGCGTAGTAGTCGAGGCGCAGCTTGTCGGCCTTGATGACCTTGTCGGTCAACGGTTTGGGGGGCTCCAGGCCTCTGAGCTTGAAGTCGATG
>JBHHUI010000817.1:0-1781 GCA_046753805.1 Anaerolineales bacterium | reverse complement strand
TGTCACTTCTACGACCCCAAGCACATCCAGCGAACCATCGATGACCGAAAAGTCGCCGGTTGCACCGACTGACAGCACCGGAATGAACTCAAACGGCATCGTCACGGTCGGCTCGGGCAAGGACGTAGGGATACTCGTAGCCGTAGCCGTTTCCGAGGGCGGGGTAGTTGGGGATGGCATTACCGTGTGTGTTGGCGCGCGCTCCGTGGCGGTTGCCACAGGCGCTGTAGCAACCGGGGTATCAGGGATCGCCTCTCCTGCGGCCGGTGCACAGGCCCCCAGAAAGACTGCAAATATAAGCAAGCGCCTGACATTACGTTCGGCAAACAGTGTGCGACGAACTGGATCGGCCTTGGGCGTAAACATGGGATTCCTCCTCAATTGCGGCGCCCAGCCTTCGCCGATTAACAGAGTTACGATAGTTCAACATTCGTGCAAGTGCGCGCCTCAAAAACAGGGAACACAGATATCCATAGACTTCCTCCATACGCGGACACGGCGCCTCGCAAGTATCAGCAGTCCGGACGAACACAGCACGCATGCCTATATCCTCCGATTCGCACCCGAGCTGCCGTCGTTAGCTCGCCGCCGCCTGCTTTTTCTTTTCCGCTCGAAAGGCCTGAATCCACTGCATGGCATTCTCATCCCGACCCATGAGCACATTAGATGCCAGGACGGTTTTCCGGATATAGTCCTCCAACGGATTAGTGATAGCGCTTGTTAGCCCTCGGCTAATCATGAGCGGCAAATACGTAGAGTTGATCGATGGGCGGTCTGGTAGCCCAAAAGCCACATTGCTGGCGCCGGTAGTTGTATTGACGCCAAACTCCTCCCATACCCGACGCTGCACCTCCAGCGCCACCCAGGCAGCTAATGTGTTCGCGCCCGCTGTTAGCGTCAGGCAATCGATGACGATGTCTTCTTTCCCGATCCCAAAATCGGCCCGAGCGCGATCGATGATCTTGCCGGCCGCTTCGACGCGCTGGTCGATTTCGTAGTTAATCCCACGTTCGTCGTGCGCCAATCCGATGATCGCTGCGCCGAATTCGGCGGCCAGCGGCAGGTATTTGTCCATCCGATCTTTTTCGCCGGTAGCCGAATTGATCAATGCCTTCTTGCCACCCATCTCCTTGTACGCACGCAGACCGGCCTCAACGGCAGCCGGACTTGGCGAATCAATCGATAGTGGAACGTCCACTTCTTCCATGATCGCGCGGATGGCGAGCGGCAGGATGACGGGTTCATCTGCGCCCGCAAAGCCGACATTGACATCGAGCACCTGAGCGCCGGCTTCTACCTGTCGTATGGCATCTTGACGTACAAGCGTCATGTCGCCGGCTTCCAACTGTTTCGTCAAGACTTTGCGGTTCGTCGGGTTGATTCGTTCACCGATCATTACAAATGGATGATCAAACCCAATGATCGCCTTTCGACCTTCGCGTCCTTCCAGTTCCGTTTCAATATGGTCGCTCATTAAAGATGCACTCCCGTTTTGCCAATAGCTTGTTATGTCTGAACACCTGCTCGCAGGCCTCACTGCGGCGGTGACAGATATACAGCCTTCAGTTCGGTATAGAAATCGAGCGCCGCTTCGCCCATTTCGCGTGGCCCGACGCCCGAGGCTTTTACGCCGCCAAACGGCAGGTGTACCTCCCCGCCGAGAAACGGTGCATTTACGTGGGTCATCCCCGTTTCGATTTCGGCCACGAATCGCATCGCGTGGCCCAGATCGTTCGTATAAATGACCGAAGTCAATCCAAATTCGTTGTCGTTCGCAACAG
>JBHHUI010000816.1:0-1788 GCA_046753805.1 Anaerolineales bacterium | reverse complement strand
GCCGGGCGCGGCGAGCGATTGCAACGTGAGCCAGTCGGACAGCACGGCGAAAGGCGGCGCAACGGGGCGCGGCGTCCACGCGCTCAGGGTCACCGGCGCGACGACCTCCGCCATCGCTTCCAGCGTCTGCGCATCGTACAACCGCAACGTCAGTGGATATTCTCCCGGCGGCAGACCGGCGGGCAACGCCAGCGTGTACGGGTCGGGGACCGCTTCGCCGGGCCGCCACAGGTCAGTCGGGTAGACGGCGCTGCCGGCCTGCGTGTCCAGTTCCGCCAGCAGTCGCCCATCCGGCGCCCGCAGGCGCAGCGCAATCGCCGCGCGCGCATTGAACGGGCCGGCCGCGCGCCAGACCGGCGCGACGGTGACCGACCCGCCATCCGTCGGCTGCACTTCCAACGCAGCCAGGTCCAGCCCGGGCAGCAGGGTCGCCACGGGCGCAGTTGGCGCTTCCAATCCCGGATCATCCAGTCGGAGTGGTCGCAGGTACACGTCGCCGCGCGGTCGTCCGGTCGGCGTCAGCGCCGCGCTGCCGTCCGTCATGCGCAGGCGCAGGAAGTACACGCCGGGAGGAATGTCGGTCGGCAGGGTCAGCAACAGGTCCGCCTCGGGCGCGGTTGCGCCCGCGACGCGCGCGTGCGTCGCAGCCACCCGTAGCAGATTCTCGCCCGGGCCAACCAGTTCCAGCACAAAGGGGCGTCCCTCCCCTTCCCAAACCATCTTGACGGCGAAAAGCTCGCCGCGTGCAGCCTGATCGGACGAGTAGTTGTAGCCACGGAGCACGGCCCCGTTTTCAAAATGCACCGGCGTGCGCTGCAGCCAGCCGAGCTGCGCGAAGTCCATTGTGGCCGGGCCATGCGTCCGCAGCCGGGGGGTGACGACGCGCAGCGCGACCACGAGTATTGCCAGCCCTGCGAGGGCAATGACGGTGCTCCGACCCGAGGGAAGAGCTTGCCCGACCCGCGCAGTGATTGCGGGCAGCGCGGTGATCAGGCCAAGCGCCACGAACCCGGCTGCCAGGAGAGACACCGCGCCGGCTGCTGCGCGCACGGGCGTCGAGCCCAGCTGCAGCCGCACGGTGTGGATTCCCCGGGGCAGATCGAGGATCGTCCAGCCCATGCCCGGCAGCGGGCGCACGTCAGCAGCCTCGCCGTCAATGGTCGCCCGCCAGCCCGGCCAGTACAGCAGCGGCACGGCGACGGCGGCCGACTCCGAGCGCACGTCAATCTCCCACACCTGGCTATCGGCGGTCTTTTCAACGCGCACAGCGGATGCAAGTTCCCCCTGTACGGCGCGCGCAGTGACCGTCCCGCGCAGCAGCTCCTCCGAGGTATACGGACGGGGCTGCGTCCATACCGGCAGATATTCATAATTGACGGTTGTTCCGATATTGCCGGTGAAATACTCGTATTCCTGCAAGCTTTTGGCCGACACGTCGGCGTCGGCGACGGGGACAAAGTCGAGGCGCAGATTCGCGAGGGCCGCTGCGCCGAGGAGCAGCACCGCAATGAACACTGGAACAATGAACAATGAAGATTGGGGCGCGCTGCTTGGGGGCTCCTCCCTGTCGCGCGGCGCGGCGCGCCACGAGTGCAGCAGCGCGCCGGTAATGGCCGCGGTGAACAGCGCCTGCACTGAGAGAAAGCGCCAAGGAAATTGGACAAAGGACAGCAACGGCGCGTAGTCCCACAGGACGCGGGACAACGGCGTGATCATGAATGTACTCACGAACAGGCCGCCGCCAAGGAACAACGCATGGCGCACGTTGCGGCGCTGTACAACCACCTG
>JBHHUI010000815.1:0-1792 GCA_046753805.1 Anaerolineales bacterium | reverse complement strand
ATCGAAACCGCCGCGCAGGTACATGGCAAGGAAGTTGTGGTGATGCCGATGATCGGCGGTTCAGGCCCGAACTACGCTTTCAAGCATTACCTGGGTGTGCCCATTGTCACGTCAGGCGCTGCGCATGAAGAATCGCGGACGCACGCACCCAATGAGAATATGCGCGTGGACTTATTTGAACTGGGCATCCGTCACTCTGCCCATCTCGCGTACCGCTTCGCCATCGAAACGTAGCAATTGGGCTAGCAATCGATGCGGAGGGTGGTACGCAAATTTTCACGGACAGACGCCATCATTTCCGGCCTACTAGACGAGGCCGGTGCCACAGTTCGAACAGAACTTCGCGCCGGTTTCGCTTACAAAGCCGCAGTTGTTGCAGGCTGTGGGCTGCTGCGATCCCAGCGGCGCGCCGCAGGCTTCGCAACTTCCAGCGCCGACGGGGTTGGCGAAATCGCAGTACGCGCACACCACCGTCCGCAAGCGTTCTGAGATTTCGTGCGCCGCCCCTGCGCTCTGCGTAAAGTGTTCAATCGCCTGCCAGACGCGATTCTCCAACTGCAAGTGGTTGACGTCGGCTGCCACGTCATCGAGCCGGTCGAGGATGCTCCAAGGATTGACCAGCGCCGAGAGCGCGGTTTTGCCGAGCGACGCCGCAATGCCCATCCATTCCTGCTGGCCGAGCGATACCAGCACGCCGTCTTCCACTTTCTGGAATGTGGCCGTGAGCGCTGTGCGGCCGCCGGACTGACGCCAGCGCTGGGTGGCGATCTGAACCGCCACCTTGTCGCCCTCGCCGACGCGCTGGGCCGCCAGCCCGCCGTGATTGAACTCCGCGACGAGTGCATTGGCCAGATCGCCGGGGGTGATGTCGCCGTGATAAACTCGCTTGCGCATGGGGATTGTTTCTACCTCTTCCGGTTGGGAATCGAGTTCGGCCTCAGGCGGCGCCGGCCGGGCGGCCATGGCCGAACCGGCGGCAACCAATTCAGGAGTTACGCAGTTCGCTGGTCGAGCCTCGCGCTGAGCGCGAGACGAAGCGTAGCCCCGAAGGGGCGTATCGAGACCAGGAACTGCGCCAAAACGGGCTTCGATACGGCGTTTCGACAGGCTCAACGCCTACGCAGCCAGCGTTCTGGCTTCCAACTGCGTAACTCCTACAATTTATAAATGAGGAGCGGCAGGAACCAACATGCCTGCAACGATACGCGCTAGGCAACCGCTTCCATACCCGAATTATACGGGAGCAGTAAATGAAGAGTCATGAGTCTTCCGAAGCGATCGAAGCCCGCGAGCTTTTGTCGCTTGTGCGCTTTGATGGCGCGCGCGTGCTGGACATCGGCGCGGGGGATGGACGGTATACGGTTCACTTCGGGATGCGGGCGCGCCTGTCTGTGTTGCTGGACCCGGACCGCGATGAGTTGACGTCGGCGCGGCAGTCATTAGCGGCGGACGGCATAACCCGCTTTGCGGCGCATTGTGGCGCGGCCGAGCGGCTGCCATACGCGAATGACAGCTTCGACCTGGCCGTGTTCTCGTGGTCGTTGTGATGAGTGACGGCGGCGGGCATGGTTCATGCCCTGAGCGAAGCGCAGCGTGTAGTGCGGGCCACCGTTCCTGATGCGGACACCGGCCCGCCCTTTGCGCGCGGCGTGTTGGACATCCGTCCCCGGCCGAGCGACCCCGTTGTCGCAGTAAGAACCCGCGCCGGCGGTGAAGTATCGTGCGGCCCGCTGCGCCGCCTCGATCCGGACAATGACCACACCGCCGCCGCCGAACAGGCGCTGGCGGTGGC
>JBHHUI010000814.1:0-1793 GCA_046753805.1 Anaerolineales bacterium | reverse complement strand
CATACTTCTGAACAATTGAAAGCGAGTCACCTGTACTTTGCTTTTTTGCAGTAGACTCTGGCGATGAATTACACTCCCGCCGAACTGATGGTTGCCGCCGCGGCGCGCGAGATCGCTGACGGCGACGTGGTTTTCGTCGGCATGCGCCTTCCGCTGCTCGGTTTCCAGTTGGCGAAGCACACGCACGCGCCGGCCGCAATTGGGATTTACGAACTAGGCATTGTGCGCGACACGCCGGCCCCGGCAGTCATCCTCACAATGGGCGATCTACCCAATTTGTATCAAGCGCAGTGGCTGGCCGACACCGCCGACCTGATGGGGCTGCTGCAGCGCGGCGAAGTCGATGTGAGCTTCATCGGCGGTGCACAGGTGGACCGTTTCGGCAACTTGAATACAACGTACATCGGTGGGACCGCAGCCCCGACGACAAGGCTCCCCGGCAGCGGCGGCGCATGCGACCTGGCGTGCCTCGCAAAGCGGCACATCATCATCATGTCCCACGAAAAACGTCGCTTTGTGCCGCGCGTGGACTACATCACTTCGCCCGGTTACGGCGATGGCGGCGACTGGCGTGAGCGGGTCGGGCTGCCGCGCGGTGGACCGAGCGCCGTCATTACCACGCTGGGCGTGCTGCGCTTCGACGAAAGTAGCCGTGAGATGGAACTTGCCTCGGTGCATCCGGGCGTGCGCGTCGAGCAGGTACTTGAGAACACGGGCTGGCCGTTGAAGATCGCTGCCGACGTGGCCGAAACGTCTGCGCCGACCGCGTCCGAACTGGCAACGCTGCGCCAGTTCGACCCCGAAGGATTTTGGACCGGATCATGACCAGACGGGACGAATTCCTCGCCAAGCTGCGTGCAGCCTTGGCAAAAATCGAGTCCGCGCGCGAAACGCGCCCGGCGCGGGAAGCGTCTGCATGAAATTCGACATCTGGCTGTTATCCCATTCGCTGGCCGAGATGCCCGCCGTCGCCCGCACAATCGAACAGTTCGGGTTTGACGGATTGTGGACCGCGGAAGCGGGGGCGGATGGCTTCCTGCCGCACGTCCTCGCCGCCGAGCACACGCAGCGCCTCAGCCTCGGCACCTCCATCGCGACGGCGTTTCCACGCACGCCGACCATCCTGGCGCATCTGGCGTGGGACCTGGCGCGCTACAGCCACGGTCGTTTCGTCCTCGGCCTCGGCGCGCAGGTGAAGGCGCACAACGAGCGGCGACTCGGCGTGAAGTGGGAGCGCCCGCTGCGCCGTATGCGGGAGACCATCGAAGCCGTCCGTGCGTTATGGGACACGTTCCAAAACGGCACGCGTCTGCGCTACCAGGGTGAATTCTTCAACCTGAGCTTGATGACGCCGTTCTTTCGCGCCGCCCCGCTGGACGTGCCGCCGCCGCCGATTTACATTTCCACGATCAATAAAGGTATGTTGCGACTGGCTGGTCGGCTGTGCGACGGCGCGTTGCTGCATCCCTTCCACTCGATCAAATATCTGCGCGAGTTCGCCTGGCCACACATCGAGAGCGGGCTGCGCGCGTCCGGCCGGGAGCGGTCGGCGTTTACGGCGGTGGCCTCGGTGATCGTCGTTCCGATGGACGGGCGCAAGCCGGCGGCCGATTATGAGGCGCGCGCCCGTAGTCAGATTTCGTTTTACATGAGCACGCCGGCCTATCGTGTTGTATCAGAATTACATGGCTGGACGACGGAGGCTGAAGCGCTGAGCATCATGGCGCGCAACGGCGAGTGGAAGGAAATGCCGGCGCGCGTCACGGATGAGATGCTGGACGCGTTCGCTATCG
>JBHHUI010000813.1:0-1798 GCA_046753805.1 Anaerolineales bacterium | reverse complement strand
GATCGGCGCGCAGCGGCAGCGGGTCGAGGAGCTGAAGACGCGGTTGCAGGAAGTGAGGCCGGCGATCGCGTCTGCGCAGCAACTGCACGCGGCCCGGCTGTCTGAACTCGCCGACATCTTTGTACGGAAGAGCGTTTGGATCGTCGGCGGGGACGGGTGGGCTTACGATATCGGGTACGGTGGACTGGACCATGTGTTGGCGTCGAACCGCAATGTGAACGTGCTCGTGTTGGATACGGAGGTGTACTCGAACACGGGTGGGCAAATGTCCAAGGCGACTCCGCGTGGCGCGGTGGCGAAGTTCGCATCCGGCGGCAAGGTCTTGCCCAAGAAAGACCTGGGTCTGCACGCGATGGGCTACGGCCATATCTACGTGGCGCGGATCGCAATGGGCGCAAACGATGGACAGACCTTGCGCGCGTTTCTGGAAGCCGAAGCCTATGAAGGCCCGTCGCTCCTCATCGCGTACAGTCACTGCATCGCGCATGGGTACGACCTGCGCCATGGCCTTGACCAACAGAAGGCCGCCGTAAAATCGGGTTATTGGCCGCTCTATCGATTCGATCCGCGCCGCGCTGCCAATGGCGAGAATCCGATGCAACTCGATTCGAAACCGCCGGCGCTGCCCCTGGCCGACTACATGTACGAGGAGGGCCGCTTCCGAATCCTACAGCAGCGCGACCCGCAATCGGCGGCGCGCTTGTTGCAGCTCGCTCAGGAAGATGTACAAAAGCGCTGGGACCTGTACGCCGATATGGCGGCGCGGAGCGGGGCGTGATGGACAGCCGGCGTGCAAGCGGATCATCATGCGCGGCGAGTGAATTCCTACACTAGCCATGCGCTCGCTGCGGGCGTACCGTTATGTAGACGGTTTCGGCCTTTTTCGTCGCACGAGGGAATGCCGTGAGCGGTATCGTTCACCGGTTTGGTTCTGCATTAATTTGGATCGTATGGGCGCTCTGGTGGGCGCTGCCCGTGCAGGCCCAGTCGGCCTCGGAATTGGAGTCGCTCACGGTCGAATTGTGGCCGGAGTACGACCAGCCGGCCATGCTGGTGATCTATCGCGGGCAACTGGCGGCGCACGTTGCGCTGCCCGCGCAGCTCGCCTTCCGGTTGCCGATCGGTGTGCCCGCGCCGAACGCCGTAGCCTATTTCGACGCAGGCTCACAGAGCTTGCGCGACGCCAGTTACACCCTGGAGGCGGGAAACGATGGCGCGACCGTTGTCTTCACAGTTCCCACCGCCACTTTTCAGTTCGAGTACTACGATTTCAGCCTTGACCGCTCTCAGCCCGAGCGAGCCTTTTCATTCCAATGGCCCGGTGATTTCAGCGTTGCAAACCTCGTCTTCAAAGTGCAGCAGCCGGCCGGTGTGACCGACTTTACATTGACGCCCGCAGCGACCAGCGCTGCGGTTGGCGGCGATAGCCTTGCATACCACACGGTTGCCGTCGGGAATGCAGTCCAGGGAGAAGTCTTCCAGCTGGACATCGCCTATGTCAAGACCGATGACAGGTTTGCGGTGGGACTGGATACCGAGCCGCCTGTGGAGAGTCCGGCCACGTTCGTCGCGGGCGACGGAAAATCCGCCGGACTGGCATTCGCGATCATCGGTGGTGTGCTGCTGTTAGGCGGCGCATTCATGTACTGGCAGTTCCGGCCCACTTCTCCTGACAAGCGGCGCCGGCCACCGCGACCGGCGCGCAACCGTGCCGGGACAGCAAAGGCGCAGCGCTATTGCCATATGTGCGGGCAGCCGAGCGGCCGGCGCGACCGTTTCTGTCGTGCGTGCGGCGCTG
>JBHHUI010000812.1:0-1798 GCA_046753805.1 Anaerolineales bacterium | reverse complement strand
GCTCTCATTCTTTACACGTTCGAAAGAAACCGATTCCTGGCAGGATGAATCAGGTCTTATGACTACCTTACCCGGCAAAATCCGTGTTTTTCCGTGTTCATCCGTGTCCTGTTTTTCGCTGTCCGAAAAAGTGTCCGGTAGTGAATCATCTCGGTTGAAACTGTTGCTGGCGCGACTACCCGGACTACCCGACTAATCGACCAACTGACCAAATGGACAAAGATCCTCCGGCGCGTAGTCCGGCTGCCCGAAGCCGTAGAAGTCGCTCCCTAGCGGAGCCAGGATTTGGTCGGCGTGGGCGGCGGCGTAGTCAATCGCGGCCTCGCAGGCGGCGGCGATGTCATCCTGGGCGCTGAACTCATCCCAGAAGGCAGTTGCCAGCGCAGCATAGGCGCTGCCGACAGTCCCCTCGGGAAATTTCTCCTGCAGAGTGTCGTACACGGTTTGCGCTTCGGGGAGGTAGCCCTGGGCGGCGTGCAGCAACAAGATGCGGTAGCGACCGTAGGCGGCCAGGCGCGGCCATTCGTCCGAGTCGGGCACAGGGGTTGCGCCGCCTTCATAGGCTGCGTCGCTGGCGATGCGGCCGGCGCTCCAGCCCAACAATTCTTCGTCGAAGACGGCCTGCTGGTAGTCGGCCAGCGCGCTATCGTATTCGCCGCGCAATTTGGCCGCGTCGCCGTCCCAGAGGGCCTGGATGCGGAAGACCGGCGGCGCGGCGGCGCGGGTGTCGGCCAGTGTGAAGGCTGCCCCGTCCCAGGCCCACACGTCCGTCCGGGAGCGTTCGAGCGCGCTCACTTCCGGGCCGCGCCCCACGCCGTGTGTGAGTTCCAGCTCCAGGATTCCATCTCCATCAATATCACGGATCGCGCCGTCGCCGTTGAATACGTCCGCAACGTTGGGCTGATTATCACCACCCTGGATCAAGTCTGTGAACTGACTGCCATCCCATTCAATGATCTGAAACAGCCGGGTGAAATTGGCGTGTGTGCCGACGATTACGACGGAGGAGGACACAATCTCGGCTTTGCCGTTTCCGTTCATATCCTGGATGGCGCGGACGCCGGGGTCCGGCCAGTCGTCAGAGAGCACGTACCCCAACAACGGCTCGGCGGCGATGGCTTCGTATTGCCCATCCTGGCACGTGAAAACGAAGAGCTCGCCGTCTATATTTTCATCGCTTACGAAGAGGCCGAAGTCCACGACGACCTCGGGCGCAGCGTCCCCGGTCACGTCGGTGGTGAAGACCTGCGCTCTGGCGGGGAGCAGCTCATCCTTGGATGCGAAGGGGCCGCCGAGCGCTGCTTGCAGGCTCTCTGCGCCGCCGCGCGCGTTTAGATAGTCTCGAATATGCGGCGTGAGCGTTTCGACGATGGATTGGCCTTCCCGGAGCTGGAATTCTGGCGGCTGCGCGCCAGACGCGGAACAGGCGACCGGCGTCCCGGTGACTGCTGCCCCGGATTTACGCATCCACAAGCCCCGCTCGCCGTCTGGCCCAGTTCCGGCAACCCACACGCGCCCGGCCGGGTCTACCGCAACGGCGGCGACGTCCGGCTCTACAACCAGCGGCAGCAGCAGCTGATTATCCGCAATACGATACACGATCTTGTCAGCAGTGAAGAGCCAGGGCGTGCCTGCGCCGTCGAAGGCCAGGATTTGGGGCGCGTCGGAGGGTTCGCCGATTTGCGCCCACGCGCCCGCGTGCAGGTGGTAGCGCACGTCCGCCACGCCGCAACTGGCCCCACCGCACAGGGCGAACAGCGGCCAGGGGTCGTCGGAGGGGTCGAGCGCGAGGTCCTTG
>JBHHUI010000811.1:0-1798 GCA_046753805.1 Anaerolineales bacterium | reverse complement strand
CGAGCGCGCCCGGCGAATCGCCCGCGCCAGTTCCATCACGAGCGTAAACGAAGCCTCCGCCGCGTCCGCGCCTTCGACGCGGGCGCTGAACTCAGGACGCGGCCAGGGCGCAATGATGAGCGCTTCGGGCCAGCCGCCCTCCGGTTGCAAGTTTGCGCCGCTCGCTTCACACGCAGCTTTCAGGTGTTGCCAGATTTCCTCTGTCACAAATGGCACGTACGGATGCAACAGACGCAGCGTCTGGTCCAGCACCGTCACGAGCGTGCGCGCAGTCGTGTGCGCGGCGGATTTATCGTCGAGTTGCTGCTTGGCGACCTCCAGATACCAGTCGGCGTATTCACCCCAGATAAACTCGTAGGCAAGGCTGCCGGCCTGCCCGAACTGGTAGTTCTCGATCAGGCGCGTGGCATTCGCGATCGTTTTGTCGAGGCGTTTCAGAATCCACTTGTCGGCAATGCTCAAAGTTCGGCCGGCGGGCGCATCGGATTGCACGTTTTCGAGCCGACCGATGACGAATCGGGCGGCGTTCCAGATTTTGTTGGCGAAGTTGCGATTCGACTTGACACGTTCAATGCTCAGGTTTGTGTCGTTGCCGGGCGTCGAACCAGTCAACAATGTGAAGCGCAGCGCGTCAGTGCCGAACTCGTCCATAACGACAAGCGGGTCCACCACGTTGCCGGTGGTCTTGCTCATCTTGCGCCCCTGCTCGTCGCGCACGATGCCGTGCAGATACACCGTGTGGAACGGCGTTTCCCCGGTCAATTCGAGACCCATCATGATCATGCGCGCGACCCAGAAGAACAGGATGTCGTAGCCGGTCTCGAGCATAGAAGTCGGGTAGAAGTAATCCAAATCCGCCGTCTTCTTCGGCCAGCCCAGCGTCGAGAACGGCCAGAGTCCCGAGGAGAACCACGTGTCGAGCACGTCCGGGTCCTGCTCCAGTGATATGTCGTCGCCCAATTGCGCGCGCGCCTTGTCGTAGGCTTCCTGTTCGGTGCGGGCGCAGAACAAGCTGCCATCCGGCGCATGCCAAACCGGGATGCGGTGCCCCCACCAGAGTTGGCGCGAGATGCACCAGTCTTTGATGTTTTCAAGCCAGTTGAAGTACACCTTCTCAAAGCGCTCCGGGACAATGCGTGTGCGGCCGTCGCGCACGGCCGCCAGGGCGGCTTTTGCCAGCGGCTTGATATCGACGAACCACTGGGTCGACACCATCGGCTCGATGATCTCGCCCCCGCGCTGGGAGCGCGGCACATTGATCACATAAGGTTCTTCTTTGATTGTGAGTCCGGCGGTCTGCATGTCGGCCCAGAGACGCGCGCGGCATTCAAACCGATCCAGCCCTTCGTACGGGCCAGCCGCAGCCGTCATGCGGGCGTCCTGGTCCATAGCTGAAATGATCGGCAGCCCGTGACGCTGGCCGATTTCATAATCGTTCGGATCGTGGCCGGGAGTAATCTTCAGCGCGCCGGTGCCGAACTCACGGTCTACGTAGTCGTCGGCGATGATCGGCACTTCCCGGTCGAGGATCGGGACAAGCGCCGTCCGTCCGACGAGGCGCCGGAAACGATCGTCGTCGGGATGCACTGCCACGGCCGTATCGCCAAGGATCGTCTCCGGGCGCGTGGTGGCCACTGGGATGAACTCGGCGCCTGCGCCATCGTCGGCGGTAATGCGGTACTTGAAATAATAGAGTGTGCCCGGCTCTTCTGAGTACTCCACCTCGAGATCGCTGACGGCTGTTTTAAGTCCCGGCGACCAGTTCACCAGGCGCGGCCCGCGATAGATCAGCCCTTTG
>JBHHUI010000810.1:0-1800 GCA_046753805.1 Anaerolineales bacterium | reverse complement strand
TGTGTAAACGGTATGAAATCTATAACCCCGGCATAGGACAATCGTCAATTGACTCTCGCCCCGCAGATGGATATACTCTCTCTAACCTCTTCAAGGAGATGACCGCCGCATGAGCGGGATGATCCGACAGAAGAAACCTGCAGTCAACTACATATTTCTGGTAGGCAAACACGCCGGTAGCCTTGGGGCAGCCCGCGTGTTTTTTGATTCTGTGTCCGGGCAGGTGTAGAAAAATATGGAGGCAAAGGAGCACCTTATGGATTATGGCATGATCGGAAAGATTGAGAAGGCCAAGCGCTACGCCGAACAACGCGAGCGCTTCAGTTTCAACCAGCTCAAAGTGAATTTCCACGGCGAGAACAACGATCACGCCGTAGCGTTTGAAGACGGCGCGTGGCAGTGCGACTGTGAATTCTTCGCATTGCGGCAGCGCTGCAGCCACACGATTGCGCTCGAAACATTGCTCGAGGACATGTTACCGGTAGAACAGGCCGCCGTCGTCTAGGCTGACCACAATCCAATAACAGACGGGCGCGGTCTCTGGGAAGGCCGCGCCCGTTTGCGTTAAGGTATAATGCGCGCGCCGGCGGCGGGGCCACGACCCCGTCGTTTTTTGTATCTTTATGAAACGCTGGCAACTCTGGCTCGGAATCCTCATCAGCACAGCCTTTCTTTGGCTGGCATTGCGCGGCCTGCACTTGCGGGACGTCTGGGCAGCCGTCCGCACGGCCAATTTCTGGTGGATCATTCCGGGTGTAGCAGCCTACATGGTCGGCCTGGTCGTGCGCGCCTGGCGCTGGCACTACCTGCTGCGCCCGCTCAAGCCGGTCTCCACCCGCACCATGTTCCCGATTGTCACCATCGGCTACATGGGCAACAACATCTACCCGGCGCGCATCGGCGAAATCCTGCGAGCGTATGTGCTCAAGAGGAAGGAAGCTGTCGCCATCAGCGCCTCGCTGGCGACCATCATCGTCGAACGCATCTTCGACGGCGTCGTCATGTTGGGCTTCGTCATCTTCAACCTGCCGGCGCTGGCGGCGGTAGCCGGCGCGTCGGGTTTTGTCGGCAGCATCCAACAGGTCGTGCTCTGGGGCGCGAGCGCCTTCGGCGGCGCGCTGGTTGCGTTCCTGTTCACCGCGATGTTCCCGCGCCCTGCGACTCGGATAATCGAATGGTTCGTGGCGCGCCTCGTGCCGGCCAGGCTGCGCCCGAAAGCGCTGGGCTTGCTAGCCCGTTTCCTGGAGGGGCTGGCATCGCTCCGCTCCCCGCGCGACACGCTAATGGTCTTTGTGACCTCGATCGCGATCTGGTTGCTGGAGACGGTCAAATACTGGTTCGTCATGCACGCATTCAGTTTCAGCGTGAGCTTCTTTGCGCTGATGCTCATGAACGGCATCGTCAATCTGGCGACGACAATCCCGTCCGCGCCGGGCTATGTAGGCACCTTTGACGCGCCCGGCATTGCCGTATTGGAGGCTTTCGGGGTCGATGGCGTGCTAGCGGCCGCCTATACCCTGGTGCTGCATGCTGCGCTCTGGTTGCCGCCGACGCTGCTCGGGCTGTACTACTTCGGGCGCGAAAGCCTGAGTTGGGCCGACGTGCGCCGCTGGCAAAAAGATGGCGTCACCGAGCAAGTGACACATGGCGCATAGCCGCTGGCAAATAGCGCATGCGGCTGGCGCTGCGCTGTGTCAGACGGCCGAGCAGGCCGGGCGCCGCGATCCGGGCCGCGCCGCAGCGGCGCTGCGTGTGCTCGCTGGCAGCGAGGATGCGCGCGCGCACGCCTGGCAGCAGCGG
>JBHHUI010000809.1:0-1812 GCA_046753805.1 Anaerolineales bacterium | reverse complement strand
ACAGCGACCTATGGGTGGGCCGGCGACCGCGGACCCCTTCGGGTGACGGCGGTTAAGCAACTGAGGCGCAGGCGGGCTTCGCTTCGCAGAAATTGCCTCTTGACAAGCTCTCCGGCCGGACGTATTGTGGTCTATATATAGACCAGTCTATTGATAGACCACAGTGAGGCGTGCAATGCCTGAGATCGGCGTTTACAAACTGAAAACTCATGTGTCGGAGATCATGCGCGCGGTGCAGGCCGGCGAGCGTTTCATCATCACTCACCGGGGACGTCCGGTGGGCATCCTGGCCCCGGTGGGCGAGGCGGCCTCCGAGGAGAGCAACGAGCGGGCGTGGGATGACTTTTGGCGACTGGCAGATGAGATCGGCCAGATCGAGCCGGTGGACAGGCGTCCTTCAGTCGAGATACTGGCGGAGATGCGCCGATGACCCCGGGCCGGCTCTACACCATCGACGCGAGTGTGTTTGGAAATAGCGTGTTCCCGGACGAGCCCGGGCACGAAACCAGCAAAGCACTGCTGGCCCAGATACAGGCCCAGGAGACGCCCATCGTCGCGCCGACGCTCGTCCTGGTGGAGGTCGCTGCCTTGATTGCCCGCCGGTTGGGTGGCGGCGACCACGCGCGACGCATCTACGCAGCTCTAGCGGCGCTGCCCAACCTGACGCTGATTGGGCTGACGCGCAAACTGGCGCAAAGCGCCGCCGATATCGCAGCCCAACACCGGCTGCGGGGAGCGGACGCCGTCTATATCGCCGTTGCACTGCGCTACGGCGCGACGCTGATTACGCTGGACAAAGAGCAACGCGAGCGGACAGAGGGCGTGGTCAGGGCTCAGTATCCGGTCGAAATTTCCTCTTGATGAATAGGAGATTCGATTGCTTCCAGGACATCCGCTACCTCGGGGACGTGCACCGTCCAGCGCGCCAGGTCGGAAATAATCTGGGAGGCGGAGCGAGTGTCAAGCGGCTGGGGTACTTTTCGGGTGACGTTGACGTAGAATTCCTGAAACACCTGAATACTGAGACATCTTTACGTGAAACATGCCCACTATCCTATTCGTCTGCACCGCCAACCAGTGTCGCTCGCCGGCGGCCGCCGCCCTCTTCACAGCGCAGGCCGCCCGCCGAGGCGATAGTGAACGATGGGAAGTGCGTTCAGCCGGCACATGGGCGGTTGACGGTTCGCCGGTTGTCCAGCCAGTGATTGAAATGATGGCGGCGCGCGGGCTGGATCTTGCCATCCACCGCTCACGGACTTTGCGGGCGACCGATCTGGAAGAATCGGACGTGATCCTCGTCATGACCCGCAATCACCGCGAGGCGATTCTGGCCGAGTTTCCGGGCCAGGGTCACAAAGTTCGCTTGCTGAGTGAGATCGCCGGTCGGAAATACGATATTCCGGATCCGGTCGGCGGCGACAGCGCCTCCTATGAGGCCTGCCTGGGTGAAATTGAGCGTCTGATCGCGGCCGACTTCGAGCAGATCGTAGCCTTTGCCAAACGCGCGCATGATTTTCTACCATGACCCGGCTGATTCGGCTGCGGCCGTTTCTGACTCTCGCAGCGTTGGCGCTGCTCGCGCCCTTCGCGCTCTTCCCGACGCCCACGCGCTTTGTGGCCCTGCTCGCCATCCCTGCCCTCTGGCTCTGGCGCTGGCGCGTTACCCGGCTTTCGAACCCTTCCGGACCGCATTTCATCCCCCGCACGCCTTTGGATGGCGCGATCTTCTGGATCGCGCTGATGGTACTGGTCAGCCTGTATGCTACCTTCGACATCGGTTTCAGTCTGCCAAAGATCGCGGGGCTTGTGTAT
>JBHHUI010000808.1:0-1812 GCA_046753805.1 Anaerolineales bacterium | reverse complement strand
CAAAGTGCCCCGTGGCCTGGCCGGCGAGTGGGTAGACGTGCGCAGGCAGGTGCTCACCGGCGAGCTGTTTATTCTGCACGACGGTCGTCCTTTGCGTCTGTTTCCCGTGGATCTTGCGGCCAACGCCAAGACCAAAAGGGCCCGTCACAAAGTGAACGACGATGGGCCCGTGCCCGGCGACGCAGTACCTAAAACCGCGGCCACTTTGGCCTTTGAGAGAGATTTTTTGCCACTGATCGGACCCGACGGTGGCTTCACCGACAACGAATAAAGGAGAGATTGTAATGAAAGATCAACAAGCATTATTCGGCTTCCACAAAACACCTTTTACTCGAGAGCTCACACAAAACGAGCACTTGCCGCTGCCCCACCTGGACGATGCGCTAAATAACATTCAACAGGCGGTCGAGGGTCGTATGTCAGCGGCGCTGATCGCCCCGGCCGGAGCCGGCAAAACCACCTGTCTGCGCAGGCTGCGCTACCAACTTCCCGAGGCTCGCTATCGCGTGCGTTACGTCAAAGTGACCAGCCTGGGAAAACGCGATATGTGCCGCGAAATCTCTGCCGCATGCGGTATGCGCTCGGCGGGAAACTACCCTGCACTAGTGCGAGCCCTGCAGGAACACTTCGAGAACAACTACGCCGTCGATGGTCTCAGACCGGTTTTGCTGCTGGACGAAAGCCACGATCTGCGGCCCGGGACCCTCGACATGATCCGCATCTTGACCAACTTCGACATGGACTCCAAACTCGTTTTGGCCGTGGTGCTGGCCGGGCAACCACCGCTGGCCAAGATGCTCGCCAAGGACGCGCTTCAGAGCATCGCCAAACGGCTGGCCCATTGCTCAACTTTGCGACTACTGTCGCGCGATGAAACCGCGCAGTACCTCGAGCACCGCTGCGCCGTGGCCGGAGCCGCACAAGTCCCCTTCGACCAGGGTGCCACCGAATCGATTTACGAGCTGACCAGGGGAAACCTCCGCGCCATCGATGGGCTGGCCCTCAAGGCGCTCGGCAAGGCCGCCGCCAAGGAGCAGAGCGTCGTCTCTTCGGCACATGTCGTCGCCGCCAGAAAGGAGCTGATTTGAGCACCGACGCCCTCACCGTACTCAGAATCGCCGAGATCAAAGCGGAAGCTTCCACACAAAAGTGGCTCGTCAAAGAGCTGTGGGGACTGGAGGCCGTGGGCATCCTCGGTGGACCGCCCAAGTAATGGTGAGTACTCACTTATGTGGAGTAGATCGGACAAAGGTTCATTTCTGGGCGTTTTCACAGGGAGACTCACCATTAATAATTGGGCGCCCGATGGCCTCGAGCTGGGCCAATAGGTCACCGTCGCGACGCCAGGCTGGTACAGGCGTTTTGGGGCGAGAAGCTTCAGGCGCACAGGATTCGATAGTCTTTCGTTTCATTTCCATGTTAATGCGTGCGTAACGCCAAGTTGTGGCTGAGCTGCTGTGACCAAGGACATCTCGGATAGCATTTGGATCAGCGCCAGATTGTAGCATATGCACAGCTGTTGTATGGCGAACCGTGTGGGGATGAACCCGCTTATTCCTGATGGTGGAGCCGGCGATTGCTGCGGCGTCGACGTGTTTCGTCAGGATGTACCGTACTCCCCAACGTGTCAGTGGACGCCCGCGCATATTCACGAAAACTGGGGTCGACGAACGGGGATCGACATTCCGTTCTTCGAGGTACGCCCGCAACAATGCGGCAGTCTGAGTCCACAGCGGTATCACCCGTTCTTTGCGTCCCTTTCCCAAAAGTCTGACGTGCGGAGGTGGGTCCAACTGAAGATCGTGTGCGCGT
>JBHHUI010000807.1:0-1815 GCA_046753805.1 Anaerolineales bacterium | reverse complement strand
CGCAGAGGCTGCGCGCTGTGCTGGCAGGCGTGTCAGGCCCCAAGCAGATCGTGTGTCGCGTGAACGGCGGACCGCTTCCGCCGGACCACTGGCTGCGCGACCCGGAAGTGGGCGGCGGGCGCATCGTGGGCGAAGGCTGCCATTTCTTTGACCTGCTGGCGTGGCTCGTGGACAGCGAGCCTGTTTCAATAGCAGCCCAGGCTGCCGGAGATTCGCCCGACGATCTTGCGGCTGTCGTGCGTTTTGCAGATGGTTCGGTGGGGACGCTGGTCTACAGCGGTCTCGGCGATCCGGCCTTTCCAAAGGAACGAATCGAAGTCATGGCGGGCGGCGGCGTGGGAGTCATCGATGACTTCCAATCGCTCGTACTGTCGGGGCTGCCGGGGAAGTCGGCGCGGCTGCGCGCGCAGGACAAAGGCCAGCGCGCATTGCTGGAGCACTTTCTGATGGCCGTACAGGGACAGGTCGAACTCGCGGTGACCGCGCGCGACGGGCTGCGGGCGACGCAGTGCGCCCGCGCCGCGCTGCAGTCTGTGGTCGAAGGGCGCGCGATTACGGTCGGCTAAACACGCTTGCGGCGAAAACTCGCTGCGAAGAGCGCCGCGAGCAGTAGCAGCGCCCCCAGGTTGACCACCCCAACCATTTTACGCAGTGGCGAGAGATAGGGAACGATCTCAATCGTGTGCCGCCCGCCCGGCGAGACGACGCCGATCAGCCCGAAAGTCGTCGGGAACTTCTCGACCTCCACACCGTCGATAGAGACGCGCAGGTAAGGGTAGTAGCCGTAGCTTAGTTGGACATAGGCCGCATCGGAAAGTGTGTAGTCGAGCCGCACGTACTGGCCCTCCATGTGATGCTCGCTCACCTGCAACTTAAGCGGCCCGGAAGTCGCGCTGGCGGAGTCCAGTGCCGGCGCGGTTTCGCGCACGGGCAGGAAGGCAGCGGCGGCGCGCTCGCGCGCGATCTGAATCTCGTTTGCCAGCGGCGCCAGCTGTAGCAGCGGCTCCACGACGCGCGCTGCTCGGCTGGCGAGCATGGGCAAGCCGCCGCCCGTCGGGACAAGCACCGCGCCGTCGGCGGTGGTCACCGCGCCCGGCCGCTCGGCCAGCGGCGACGGTCCATCCACGATCACATAGTCCACATTAGCAATCAGCAACAGGCCGAACGCGTCGCCGAACAACTCTTCTGCGCTGTAGGGGCGGATATTGAGCGGGTTCGGACTGTTTGGACGCAGGTTTCGCGTCAGGATCGCCGAATACACGGACGAGTCGCCGTTGTTCTGAAACGTGGGGATGCCGGCGACCATTGGGATTTGCCAGCCGTTCTCCGGTTGGTCGGGATCGAGCAGCCGCCCCTGTATCTCCGCGCGGTGCTCGATCAGCCACTGGTGCGCGGTCGCCCGTTCAGGCGGACTTCCAAGCGGCGACGGGGGGACTAGATAGTTCAGAAACAACGTGTAGCGCAGCATGTCCGCGCCGATGAATAGCCCGACGAGCGCGATGGTATGAGTGCGGCTCCAGTTGATCTTCACACGGACGGACAGCGCGTCCGGCGCGCCGCGCTCCAGCTCCGCAACGAAAATGCCCACGCCGGCTGCGGCCATAACGAAGGCGTATACGACAAACTGCCCCTGCGCCGAGAACAGCGCGGTGACCGGGCCGAGCGCCATGAACAAGCTCAGCGCCAGGAGCACAAGCGGGGCAAGCGCATACAGTTGCCGCCGTACCAGGGCGGTCGCTGCGCCGACTACCGTGAGGAGCAACAGACTGTTGCCGACGTAGCCATACGTCCACAGCGGCCCCTGACTGCCCTCGA
>JBHHUI010000806.1:0-1828 GCA_046753805.1 Anaerolineales bacterium | reverse complement strand
CAGATGTTTACCGGCGGGCTGAGCGTACTTTCTGCAGACCTAAGACGCTCTGCTCGGTTACCATTCGCAATCCTGCTTCTCCTCCCAGGCCTCGCAATGTCGTTGCGCCTTGACTGGATTTTCACTCAGACGGATACGCGCGACCTCGCGACAATGTGGATAAACGAGCACTTACCGGCTCGCTCTACCCTGCTGCTCGACGTGGACATCTCCGTGACGCCTTCGCGACAAAGCCTTATACAGCAAGCAGAACGATATCCCGACTCTTTGGGGGTCAAAGACCAGTGGCTGCGTGATCTACCGGAGTCAAGCTTCCCTCGGCCCGCCTTCGACGTCTACCGACTCTGGATTTACAGCCCGGAAACACCGGAGGAACTCGCCATGTTGGCCGCGACACAACAGCCTACTTGGGCCGTATTCGCCAACCGCACCCTCTTTCCGCGCGATGATTGGCCCTATACATTTTTCGTCTCTGCATCCGAGCGCGCTTACATGGTCTCACCAATTTTGGACCCAGCCCGCTTCAGCGACGCACCGCTGCCAGGCGATCTGTCACGCGCCTGGCGCGATTTGTGGGCGGTAGATCGGCCCGGACCGATTGTAGAGATTTACTGGTTCGAATAATAGTGCGCTTGCTTTACCTTACCTACAAAGTCGACCCGCATGATACCCTCGTCGGGCATGTGGTCGGCTGGCTCAGGACGCTGGCCCGGCGCATGGACAGCATCGAAGTCGTATGCCTTGCAGCCGGTCCAGCGGAGCTGCCGCCGAACGTGTCAGTCCACTCGCTTTGCAAAGAACGTGGGGCCAACCGCCTCGCCCGCTGGCTGTGTTTCTATCGCACGGTGTGGGGATTGCGCCATCAAATCGAGGCCGTGTTTTGCCAGTTCAGCCCGGAGTACGTCATCGGTGTGGCTCCGCTTGCAAGGCTGTGTGGCTGGCCGATCACTTTCTGGTACACACACCGGCACGTTGGCCTGCGCCTGCGGCTGGCCACAGCGCTGGCGGACCGCGTTCTCACCGCCACGACGGACAGCTTTCAACTCCAGACGCCGAAGCTACGCGTGATCGGACACGGCATTGACACGGAGCGTTTCCGTCCGGGTCCAGCACAGCCAGCCGAGCGTCCGATTGTCCTGGCTGTCGGGCGACGCGCGCCCATTAAGCGCTATGAACTCCTCATTGATGCGACGCGTATCCTAACCCGCGACTTGGGGCAGAATCTGCAGGTGCGTATCGTCGGCGGCGACGAAGGCAGCGCGCCTTCCGACTACGCTCGGCAGCTGCAGCAGCGCATCGACAGCGCCGGTTTGAGCGACGTGGTGAAACTTGTGGGCGCGCTGCCGTTTGATCGCGTGACCGCTGAGTACCGTCGCGCCAGCGTACACGTGAACTTGTGCCCCACCGGCGGGATGGACAAAGCCGTCCTCGAAGGCATGGCAAGTGGCGTACCGACTCTCGTGCGCAATGAGACGTTCGCGCCTTATCTGAACGAAGCCGGGCATGGCCTCGTCTTTGCTGCGGACGAGCCGCGCGCCGTTGCGGAGCAGATCGCGGCGCTCCTGGCACTCTCCGCCGCCGAACGCGCGCGCCTCGGGCAGCAGCTGCAGCAAATCGCCGGTGACAATTTCGGGCAGGCTGCGTTTATCGCGCGGCTGGCCGCCGCCATCGCCGCTCCCATTCCATGATCGCGGCGCGGCCCGAAACCATTGGCCTGAAGCGCACCCCAACGCTGCTGGCCCACCTGATGACCATATCCATTTTGCTGCTGGCGGCTGCGCTGCGCTGGAGTGGGATCGGGGCTGAGACGCTCTCGGTCGACGAAGCG
>JBHHUI010000805.1:0-1830 GCA_046753805.1 Anaerolineales bacterium | reverse complement strand
GCCCGCCATCACCGCCTTCGCTGACCAACTGTCCGCCGCGCTGGAGAATGCCCGGCTATTTGAGGCCGAGCAGCGCCGAGCGAAGGAGGCGACGGCGTTGCTGACCACCGCCCATGCTACCTCCTCGCTGCACCTGGACGACGTGCTGCAGACTATCGCCAGCCAGGCGCGGGTGCTGTTTGCAGCGGACGGCAGCCGCATTCACCTGATTGAGCCGGATGGCGAGATTCTGCGTTGTGTCGTCGCCCTCCACGAGCGGGCCGAAGCAGCCCTGGCGGCCGATCTCAAGGTGGGCGAAGGCATCACCGGGCGGGTGGCGCAGAAGGGCGCGCCAGAAATCGTCAACCGGGCGCTGGCCGACCAAGACGTACTTCAAATGCCCGGCACGCCTGTGGAAGCGGAGACGCTGGCGCTGGCCCCGCTGAAGACGCGTGAACGGGTATTCGGTGTGATGACGATCACCCGGCTCGGCGAAGACCGTCCCTTTACGCCGGCCGATCTCGAATTCTTGACCGCCTTCGCCAACCAGGCCGCCATCGCCGTGGAAAACGCGCGCCTGTTTGAAGAGGCGCGTCACCGTGCGCAGGAACTGGAGGCGCTGGCGACGGTATCGGCTGCGTTGCGCAAAGCCGCCGACAGCGCCGGCATGCTGCCGATTGTCCTCGACCAGGTGCTCGCGCTGCTCGACGCCGATGGAGCGGCCGTCGCCATGCGCGACGCCTTCACCGGCGAGACTGTGGTCGAACTGGGACGCGGGGAGTGGAGCTACTGGACCGGCGAACGCCTGCCGCCCGGCGTGGGCGTGAGCGGCCAGGTCATCGCCAGCGGCAAGCAGTTCACCAGCAATGAGTTGGATATCGATCCGTTGTTCGGCCAGCCAAATCCAAGCACGTCCCTGCGCGCGGTGGTGTGCGCGCCGCTCAAGGCCGGCGCGCAGACCCTCGGCGCGCTATGGGTCGGTCGCCGCCGGGATATCAACGCCAGCGAAGTGAACCTGTTTATCGCTATCGGCGAAATGGCAGCCAACGCCATCCACCGCGCCACGTTGCACGAGCAAACCGAACGCCGCTTGCGGCGTCTGGACGCTCTGCGGCAGATCGACGCGGCCATCGGTTCGTCGGCGGACCTACGCCTCACGCTCGATATACTGCTCAACCAGGTTGTGCAACAGCTTGAAGTGGATGCGGCCGATTTGCTGCTGATACGGGAAGGCGCGCTCGCGCTTGAGTACGCCGCCGGGCGCGGCTTCCGCACGGGCGCGATTGCGCGCAGCCGTGTGCAGCTAGGCGAAGGCTACGCCGGGCGCGCCGCCCTCGAGCGCCGTGTGGTGGTCGTGCCCGACGTGCCCGCCGTGGCCGATGTCGCGCGCGCGGAGCTGCTGGCGGGCGAGGATTTCGTGGTGCACATTGCAGCCCCGCTCGTGGCCAAGGGCGAGATCAGAGGTGTGCTGGAAGTGTACCAGCGCACGCCGTTTCAACCCGACCCCGAGTGGCTGGATTACCTGGAAACGCTGGCCGGTCAGACCGCCATCGCCATTAACGACGCCGCGCTGTTCGAGGGCCTGCAGCGCACGAACGTCGAATTGTCGCTGGCCTACGACGCCACCATCGAAGGGTGGGCGCGCGCCCTTGATCTGCGCGACCGGGATACTGAGGGCCATACCCGGCGCGTGACGGAAATGACCGAGCGGCTGGCCCGCGCCCTGGGTTTCCCGGATGCGCAACTCGGGCATCTGCGGCGCGGGGCGCTATTGCATGACATCGGCAAGATTGGCGTGCCGGACGACATCCTGCGCAAGCCCGGCCCGCTGGACGATGCCGAGTGGGAGGT
>JBHHUI010000804.1:0-1831 GCA_046753805.1 Anaerolineales bacterium | reverse complement strand
GGTACACCCGACCCCGGGATTGTTGGCCGTGCCGTCGGATCGGCCTGTGAACGGACAATAACCATTCTGGGCAGCGGGGTTAGGAGTTGTCAAATGAAAGAAGCAGCTATCGAAGCACAGGAAAACGCGGTTTCAGATGATGATCTGATTTATTATCTTACTGTGGGTGATGTGCAAAATGTCGCCCGTGAGGAATATGGGATATCGCTCGACTATTGGGACATTCGCCAATTAAAGAATGAAGTCGGCGACTACATCGACTGGTATCAGGCGCTTGTATTTGCGATCCAGAAAGTCAAACCCGATTTGCAATAGGACTTAATCTGAGTGACCAACTCCAATACTTTCAACACCCGCTCCACTCTCGCCACCGCCTCCGGCGAGGTAACCATCTACCGCCTCGACGGGCTTACGCAGGACGTCTCGCGGCTGCCGTTCTCGATCAAGATTCTGCTCGAGGCGCTGCTGCGCAACGAGGACGGCTACCTCGTCACGGCAGACGACGTGCGCGCGCTGGCGAGCTGGAACGCAGCCGCGCCCGCGCAGACCGAGATTCCCTTCAAGCCCGCGCGCGTGCTCATGCAGGACTTCACGGGCGTGCCGGCGGTCGTCGATCTGGCTGCCATGCGCTCCGCCATGCAACGCATGGGCGGCGACCCGGCGCGCATCAACCCGCTCATCCCGGTCGATCTCGTCATCGACCATTCCGTGCAGGTGGACTACTTCGGCGACGGGCTGGCGCTCATCCGCAACGCCGACATCGAATTCCAGCGCAACCAGGAACGCTACAGCGCGCTGGCGTGGGCCAGCAAAGCCTTCGACAACTTTCGCGTCGTGCCGCCCGCTACGGGCATCGTGCATCAGGTCAACCTGGAATACCTCGCCAGCGTCGTGCAGCGCAAAGAGACCGCCGCCGGCGTGACGGCCTACCCGGACTCGCTCGTCGGCACCGACTCGCACACGACGATGATCAACGGCCTCGGCGTGCTCGGCTGGGGCGTGGGCGGCATCGAGGCCGAGGCCGCCGTGCTCGGCCAGCCCGTGTACATGCTCGCGCCGGAAGTGATCGGCTTCAAGCTGTACGGCGATTTGCCCGAGGGCACGACCGCCACCGACCTGACGCTCACCGTCGTGCAGATGCTGCGCGAGAAAGGCGTCGTCGGGAAGTTCATTGAGTTCTACGGTACCGGCCTCAGCAACATGAGCCTGCCGGACCGCGCCACCATCGCCAACATGGCGCCCGAGTATGGCGCGACGATGGGCTTTTTCCCGGTGGACGCCGAGACGCTCAACTACCTGCGCCGTACGGCGCGTCCGCCCGAGTTGCTCGATCTCGTCGAGCGCTACGCCAAAGAGCAGGGGCTGTTCCGCACCGACGACACGCCCGACCCGGTCTTCACCGACACGCTCGAACTCGACCTGGGCGCGGTGCAGGCCAGCCTGGCCGGGCCAAGCCGGCCGCAGGACCGCATCCCGCTCGTGCAAATGAAGTCGGCCTTTCAGCAGGCGCTGCGCACGCCGCGCACGGAACGCGGATTTGGATTGGAAGAGGCGGCCACGACCGCGACCGTCCGCGCCAACCTCGCCCGCAATGGGGACGGCGCACCGGTCGAACTCGGGCACGGCGCGGTTGTCATCGCCGCCATCACATCCTGCACCAACACCTCCAACCCGAGTGTGATGCTCGGCGCGGGTCTGCTGGCGAAGAAGGCCGTCGAGAAGGGGTTGACGGTCATGCCGTATGTGAAGACCAGCCTTGCGCCCGGCTCGCGCGTGGTGACCGAATATCTGGAGGCCGCCGGGCTGAACTCCTATCTGGAACAGCTCGGCT
>JBHHUI010000803.1:0-1831 GCA_046753805.1 Anaerolineales bacterium | reverse complement strand
GACCAGCCAGCAGCCGCCAGGATGAAGGCTGCTAGATAGAGCGGAATGTATGGGTTGAGTTGGGAGCCGTCGCGCATGGTGGGACGATTATAGACGCACCCGATTACACGGCAACAGCGGGCAAGACGAGCACCCGGCGATGCAGATGTGGGGGGACGACGCGGTCGCCGCTCAACTCGGTGAACAACTCGATGTCCCAGACCGTCACTGCCCGCGACCGTTGCGCCCTTTGTCCAACCGTTGGCATGCCATTGGGCCAGGCCTGATTCTTCTGATTCATGTTTCGGCTTTCCCTCACTCTCGCAGCGCTGCCATCTGAATCCTTGCTGCTTCGCCTCGATGCACAATAATCTGTCTGCAACTGTGGTAATCTTCGTGCCAGCTTAGAGCGGAGTATACACGGATGATATCTGACCTCGACCGGCTCATGGCCGAACGCGACCTCGACGCCCTTTTCGTCACCGGCAGCACGCGCGACAATCCAACGATGTATTACCTCGCCAACGGCGCGCGCGTGGGCGAACACACGCTGGCTGTCAAGCAGCGGGGTGCTGAGCCGATCCTCATCGCCATTGGCATGGAGCGCGACGAGGCGGCCAAGTCTGGGTTGGAGGTGATACCGCGCAGCCGCTACAAGTTCCAGGAGTTGCTCAAGGCATCCGGCGGCGATATGCTCGCCGCGGAGACGCGGCTGGTGGAAGCGATCTTCGCCGACCGGGGCATCAGCGGACGCGTGGGCATCTATGGCCGCGCCGAGCGCGGACACACGCTGGCTTTTGTAGACGCAATGCGCGCCCACGCCAACGGCGTCACGATGGTGGGCGAGACAACGCCGACGGTGTTCGATCAGGCCTGGCTTACCAAAGACGCCGGCGAGATCGCGCGCATCCGAAGCGTGGCGGATGCGGCACTGACAGTCGTCGGAAACACCCGCGACTTTCTGGCGAGTCACCGCGCCGCCCATGGCGCGCTGGTCAGGCCGGACGGGCAGCCGCTGACGGTGGGCGACGTCAAGGCCATGATTCGCCGCTGGACAGTCGAGAACAACCTGGAGGACCCTGAGGGCGCCATTTTCGCCATCGGGCGTGACTCGGCTGTGCCGCACTCCCATGGCGAAGATACAGATATTATCGAGCTTGGCAAGACCATTGTGTTCGACTTCTTCCCGCGTGAGGCTGGCGGCGGATACTTCTACGATTTCACACGCACGTGGTGTGTGGGCTATGCGCCGCCCGAGGTCGAGCAGCTGTACGCACAGGTGCAGCAGGCCTTCGACCTGGCAATGGACACGCTAGCCGCCGGGCAGCCGTGTCGGGATTCGCAAAACCATGTGAATGAATTTTTCGAGTCGCTGGGGCATCCCACCACGCACAGCCATCCCGGCACCACGGAGGGCTATGTGCATTCGCTCGGCCACGGCGTCGGTCTGAGCGTACACGAGCGGCCGGTATTGTCAGAGTACAGCCAAGAGGAAGATGTGCTGCTGCCGGGCATGGTGTTGACCGTCGAGCCGGGGTTGTACTACCCGGACAAGGGCTACGGCGCGCGCATCGAAGACTACGTTTGGTTAAACCCGGAGACACGGCAGTTCGAGACCATTGGGGAGTTTGACAAAGAGCTTGTGATCCCCGTCGTAGATTGAGCAATGGGACGCGGATACACTATAGGGAGCTTATGAGTACGCGCATCCTTGGCATCGAAACGAGTTGCGACGAGACGGCGGCGGCCGTCGTCGCCGACGGCCGCGAAATTCTCTCGAACGTGGTGGCGTCACAGGTAGACCTGCACGCACAGTACGGCGGCGTCTTTCCGGAGGTAGCCTCGCGTGTGC
>JBHHUI010000802.1:0-1833 GCA_046753805.1 Anaerolineales bacterium | reverse complement strand
AATCGGACGGCGCGGCGGCGATCGTGTACGCAGCCGAAGGGCACGCGGGAGAGCTTTGTCCTCGTCCGGCCTGGGTTCGAGCGGCCGTCACGCGCCACGACCAACCCTACCTGGGCGACCACGACCGCCGGCTGGTGACCATGCGCACGCTCCGGGCGGCCGCGCAGGAGGCCTACGCCAAAGCCGGGATCACAGACCCGCTGAACGAACTGGACGTGGCCGAGATTTACGAGCCGGTGACCTATGCCGAACTCGCCTGGTACGAGGCGCTGGGCTTCTGCGCCGAGGGCGAGGCCGGGCGACTGATTGACGAGGGCGTGACGGAGATGGATGGGGCGTTGCCGGTCAATCCATCGGGCGGCGTGCTCTCGGCCAACCCGGTCGGGGCTTCCGGGGTCATTCGCGTCGCTGAGGCTGCCATGCAGGTGATGGGTCGCGCTGGGGACCACCAGGTTCCGGGCGTCAAACTGGCGCTGGCGACCGGGTATGGGGTCTACACGTGGAGTGATGTGATTATATTGAGTGCAGACATTATTTCTCCATGACTGAACTTCTTCGCGTGCCGCATACCATGAATCTCTCGTGGCGCTATGGTACGAGCTGGTACTTCGCCGAATTCATCCGCGCTTTACGCGACGAACGGCGACTGCTCGGCCTGCGCTGCCCCGAGTGCCGGCACACTTATCTCCCCCCGCGTCCGGTGTGCGGCAACTGCCACGTCGCGCTGCGCGAGTGGGTCGAGGTGCAAGATATCGGGACGGTGGTTGCTTTCACGACCGTTCATCTTCCGATCCTCGACCCGGCCACCGGCGAACCGCGCCCCACGCCCTACGGCATGGCGCTGATACAACTCGACGGCGCGAACACGACGCTCAATCACTTTCTGGCCGAGAACGATCTGACCAAACTGCGCATTGGGATTCGCGTGCGGGCGGTGTGGCGCGCCGCGCCACTCCGCGCAGGGACGTTGCGCGACATCGTCCACTTCGTAGAAATAAACGATGAACAATGAGACAATGAACAATGGCTTCATCGCCGCCGGCGTGAACCTGGAATTTAGCTACGCAGCCGGGGAAACGGCGAGCCGCTTTCTGGTTGCGCTTCGGGATGAACAGAAGATTTATGGGACGCGCTGCCCGGCGTGCGCGCGGGTGCTCGTCCCGGCGCGGAGTTTCTGCCCGCGCTGCAGCGTCGAGACGACGGAATGGGTAGAGGTGGGGCCGGTCGGCGCGCTGGTTGCATTTGCCCCGATCGAACGAACGGCTCCCCACCATCCCCGGCCCGCGCCCTTTGCCTACGGACTGATCCGCCTCGATGGAGCGGATGTCAATTTCGTTCACCTGATCGACGGCGCGCCGCTTGATTCCCTCGCCGTCGGGATGCGCGTCACGCCCGTATTCGCAGCAGCGCGCGCCGGTAGCATTCTCGACATTGCCTATTTCAAACCTGTGGAGGCCAGCCGTGCCCATTCGATTTGAAACCCAGAAACACATTGCTCTCATCACAATCGACCGCCCCGAAAGGCACAACGCTTTTGACCTCGAGCTCAGCCACGAGATTGCGGAGGCGTGGATCAATTTTCGGGACGACCCTGATCTGTGGGTAGCCATCGTCACCGGCGCCGGGGAGAAGGCTTTCAGCGCCGGCGCGGACTTGAAGAGTATCGGCGCGTTTTACCAATCGCTGACGCCGCTCCAGCGTCGCCACCGGGCGGAAACGCGACCCGGACTCGGCGGCTTGACGCGCAACCTGACGGTGTGGAAGCCGATTATCGCCGCCGTGAACGGCTATTGCTTCGGCGGTGGGCTAGAGCTGGCGCTGGCGTGCGACATC
>JBHHUI010000801.1:0-1837 GCA_046753805.1 Anaerolineales bacterium | reverse complement strand
ATGTGACGGTCGTGCAGTCGCCGCTCGAAAGCAGCCGGTTTGGCGAGGTTGGTTTGAACGGTCATCTGTCTTCCTCTTTCGAAGCGGGCTCGAGAAGCCCATGTGAGTCAAAAGACACCAATCAACGCCGCCACCAGCCCGTCCATCGTGTACTCGGCAGCGATGACGTCAACGGTAAGACCCCGATTCTCGGCAGCCCGGGCGGTGACCGGCCCGATGCAAGCGACCACTGCGCCGGCGACGATGGCGGATGCTCGACGGCCCATCAGTTGGACAAAATTGCGAACGGTGGAGGGGCTTGTGAATGTGATGGCATCGAAGCCCCGCGTTAACTGTTCCAGCGCCTCTCGTGTGGGTCTGCCCGGCAGAGTCCGGTACACAGCAATTTCATCCACTTGCGCGCCCTTCGAAATTAACAGGTCGGGCAGCGCCTTGCGGGCGATCTGGGCGCGCGGCAGCAGGATAGCCTGACCAGAGACATCCCCTAACCCCTCGGCAATGCCTTCGGCGATGTACTCCTCTGGAACAAAAGTCGGCTCGATGCCGCGCGCCCGCAGCGCGCCCGCCGTCGCCGGGCCGATGGCGGCCACGGCCACGCTGGAGAAGGCCATCGCAGTGCGCCCGGCAGCGTGCATCCGTTCCCAAAACACGGTCACGCCGTTGACGCTGGTAAAAATGGTCCAGTCATAGCGCTCCAATGACGTGATTGCTTGATCCAGCAGGTGCAAGTCTTCCATCGGGGCAATACGGATGGTTGGGAATTCAATAGGAAGCGCCCCGAGCGCCTCCAGCTGCGCGCATAGGCCGGCAGCCTGCGCCCGCGCGCGTGTAACGACGATCCGCTTGCCTTCAAGTGAGCGTCTATCAGACATCGCGCAGTATCGCTTCCGCACCGCGCTGTAATGCCCGTTCAGCAACGCGCGCGCCAAGTTCGAGCGGGTCGTTGCCTACACCAGTCACATGTATGATCTGCGTGCCATCCTGCGCTGCCACCAGGCCGCGCAACTGAAGAGCGGCCCCCGAATCACTGCGTGCGGCGTATGCTGCTATCGGCGCAGCGCAGCCCCCGCCGAGGGCGGCCAAGAAGGCGCGCTCGGCGGTCGTAGCATCCCGCGTCTCCCCATCGTCTAACGTCGCCAACAGTTCGAGGGTGTCTGCATCGTCCGCCCGGCATTGCACGGCGAGCGCGCCCTGACCCGGGGCGGGCAGCATGACCTTCAGCGGCAACCATTCGGCGACATGACCATCCATTCGGAGGCGCCGGATTCCGGCGGCGGCCAGAATGGCCGCATCGTAATCGCCGCGCAATACTTTTCGCACGCGCGTGTCGACATTTCCGCGAATCGGCCGCACGTCCAGATCGGGTCGCGCGGCCAGCAGTTGCGCTTTCCGGCGGCGGCTACTTGTTCCAACGCGCGCGCCCGGCGGCAGGGTCGCCAAGCTGTGACCAGCCCGCGCCACGACGATATCGCGGGCATCGGCGCGGGCTGTGATCGCGCCAAGGGTCAGGCCGGGTGCGTCTTCGACCGGCAGGTCTTTGAGTGAATGCACTGCCAGGTCAATCTTGCCGGCGCGCAGCGCGCCCTCAAGTTCTGCGGTAAAGTGACCCTTGCCGCCAATTTCAGGCAGCGGTCGGTCGAGGGTCCGATCGCCTCGGGTCACAAACTCCAGTTTGTTACATTGCAGATTGGGCCAGGCTGATTGGAGCCGTTGGACGACATGCATCGTTTGCCAGCGCGCCAGCTTCGACGTGCGCGTGCCTATGGTGAGCGCTCGTGGTGTGGTGTTCATCGTGCACGCGGCTCCGGCCAGTCTCCCGCCGGGAACTCGTCGACCC
>JBHHUI010000800.1:0-1848 GCA_046753805.1 Anaerolineales bacterium | reverse complement strand
AAGTCGTCTGTGACATACACTACGCGCTCCATCTGCTCGCGCATCGCCTGCATGACTTTCGGATGCCGGAAGCCGAGGTTGATGCACTCGTGGGCGCTGCGCAGGTCGAAGATTCTGCGCCCATCTGTAGTGTGAATCCAGCAGCCCTCGGCGGAGGCAACGGGAATGGGATCGTAGTTTCCCTGGGCGCTCCAACACTGCATCAGGTATTGCGCTTGGAGGCGGCCGAAATCCCGGGTAACTGACTCTTTGCGTGGGTGGGGGTCGTCCATGCTTGCCGTCATCTAGGCATCTTCAAGGGCGCAAATCCAAACAAACGAGTCAAGTTTTGGGACACGGATGAACACTGATTCTCACGGATTTTGAAATCAGTTTTCATCCGTGTCCATCTGTGTGAATCCGTGTACCATTTTTCTCGTCGGTTTGAGGCGCAGCTTCGTTAGTTGGATTCTCGGACAAACATATTCGGGCGCGAGGCAAGCATGGCGGCGGCGGCAAATGGGCGCGGAGGCCGGGGTCGGCGGCAGCTCTCCATGCGACCCCGGTGTTCCACCAAGTGGAGCTACGGGCGCTCGCCGCGCGCCAGCCGGGCGTTGATGTCTTCGATCACGGCGGGCAGCTCGGAAATCTCGTCCACGACATAGTGCGCCCCCATCTTAGCCAGTTCCACGCGCGCCTTCTCGACCCGCCGTTGTAGGTCATCGGGATCGAGGGCGTTGATCTCTTCGAGGTTCAGGCCGACTTCATTGCCCGTCTTCGCCAGGCCGACCGACCATGTGCCGGCGTTGAGGCCCTCTGAGATTCCGGGCTTGGTGTCGTCCACTTTCACGACGGCTTCGGGTGGATAGATGCGGGTGTTGAACATATTCTGCAGCACCATCCATGGCTGGGGCCGCCCGGCCGGTACCTGGGTGGCGCACACGCTGCTGTCCGGCGCGTAACCGCGGCCGGCAGCTTCCTGTTTGAGCAGTTCCATCGCCTCGGTGAAATAGCCGGTAGTCGAGCCGATAGTGATGCCTTGCTTCCGCAACCAGGCGACGGCATCGAGCGTACCCGGAATCAAGTCGGCATAGTCGGCGAGGCAGGCCAACTGAAGCGGCTGGAAGTCTGCGAACATCGCGTCGATATCGTCTTCGGTGATTGACCTCCCGTGAACCGCCTGCCATTGGGCTGCGACTTCCGAGTCCTGGCTAATGGCCTTGATGTGGTCCCGTTTGTGCAAACCCATTGGGCGGCGCGCCTGCTCCATCGTGATCGAAACGCCCTTGCGCTCGTACACCTGTATGAACACGACAGCCGGAGCATAACAACCGTAGTCCATCGTCGTGCCGGCCCAGTCGAGGACGACCATTTTGATTGGCCCTCTGTATTCGCGGTGATAGGTAAACTGCATCGTGTGTCTCCTGTGTGGAATTAGAGATTGGCAATTGACAATTCATATTTGTCATCTGCCCTCATAGATCGACCCTCATCTCCTCCAATGTCTCCTCGATTGCCCACAATAACGCCTGCACGTCTTCAGGGAAGATGCGTCCGATGCTCCCGATCCGGAAGCAGTCTGCGTCGCTGACTTTGCCCGGATAGATGACATAGCCTTTCTCGTTCAGGCGCTCGTAGAAGCGGTCGAAGTCGAAATTGGGGTGTTCGGGATAATGAAAGGAGGTAATAATGTAACCCTGATCCTGCGGCCGCAGGTATTCTCTTAATCCCAGGGCGCGCGTGCCTGCCAGGAGGGTCTCCCAGTTGGCGCGGTAGCGCGCCCCACGCGCTCCCACGCCGCCTTCGGCCTCCAGTTCTAGCAACGCCTGATGGAAAGCAAGCAGGGCGTGAGTGGGAGGTGTAAACCGG
>JBHHUI010000799.1:0-1851 GCA_046753805.1 Anaerolineales bacterium | reverse complement strand
CCAGGAAAGGCAAATGCCCTGTTTGCATCTCGTGAAGTCCGGCATTCGGAATGATGCGCGCGGCCTGGCGGGCAACGTCGAGGTCCCCGAACGGGTCGTTCTCGCCCCACACAAACTGCACGGGCTGCTGCACGCGCTGTAAGTGGTCGGCTCGCAATTGATATTTAGGATTGGCGCCGGTGAGCGTCGCAACCGCCGATACGAGCGTTTTCCACGTATCCAGGTAGGTTGGCAGTTGGAAAAAGTGATATGCGGCTTCCGCGCCCACTTTTGGCATCCCGTCAATGTCTTCCTGGCTACTGCCCTGGAAGCGCAAACCGTCAAGCGCCTGGTCAATACTCTTGGGCTGCATATTGGGCGCAATAAAGCGATTGATGCCAGGCACGCCCAGCAGGCGCATAAGGAATGGGGCGCTGGTGTTCAGAATGAGCGCGGGACAGCCCATATGCGCCATTTTCGTTACTCGTTCGGGGTTATCGAGCGCGTACCATATACTCCACAATCCACCCATCGAGTTGCAGACAATGGGAACACGCTCTAGCTCGAACGCGTCCGCCACAGACCGCAGCGTATTCACGGCCAGACGCCGCACGTCAACCTGCCGGTGGTTGATTCCATCGCTCAATCCGCCGCCGGGACGATTCAGCGCAATCATGCGCCACCCCTTGAGTTCCGCCATCAGCGCGGCAAAGAACCAGGCGTCGCCCGATCCACCGGGCACCATTAAGAGCGGTTGCCCTGCGCCGACCTCCAGAACGCGCACGCGCAGGTTCGGCGCGTTCATTTCGACGAAATGTATCTTGTAGTCGAGACCGAAATGCGCGAATAGACGCTGCTCAGCATTGAGCGCGGCTTTGCTGCGCGGGTCGTCGTGGTCAATTCGGGTGATGGTTGGGTTGTCGGTCATTGCGCGTCCTTTCGGAGATGCAGCCCTAATGCGATGGCAGCGAGCAAGCCAAAAAGCAGGTTAAGGGTGTTGGCGAGGTTGAAAATGCCCGCCTCCGCTCGACATGCAGCCGGGCAGTAGAAAAACAGCCAACTGACAGGGATCATCAGTAAAACGAGGGTGTTCAAAGCAAAGGCTGCGATTAACCCACCACGACTGCCCCGTCCGGCAGCGATGAGCGACCAGGCCCAACCGCCGAAGAGCACCGTGAAAATCACGGCTGCGAGGTTCATAAGACCTTCATTTGGAAAGTCCACCGGGAAAACAAACATGGCATCCAGAAAACCGCGCCAGACATCGGTGAGTAAGGCAATTGCTGAGAGCGTGATGGCTCCTTTGAGAGAGGTGAACCAGTTTCTCATGAGACTTCTCCTTTTCTCGTCATCAGATAAGCCGCATAGCCCGGCGGAAATCTGGAATAGTCAAGTTTCCCGGCGATGCGCTCGATCTCGAAATATTCCCCAAAGCGCTCTTCAATTTCACCCGCATAGAACGGGATGTCGTAAAATGGGATGAACTTTTCCCACCAGCGTGGTGGCCACTCGAAACAGTAGAGAACGAACAGGCTGCCGGGATGGGTCAGGGGCAGCACGTTTTGCATGTAGAGATCGCGTTTGGGTGGCTTGAGATCGTCCAGCGTGCCGTAATCCACCAGCAGGTCGAAAGTGTCATCCACATGCTGAAGATTGGTAAGGTCGTCCTGGATGAAATTCACCTGTACTTCGGCCTCCCGCGCTCGCTTGCGACCCAATTCAACCGCCGCCGTGGCGATATCTACGCCGGTCACTTCGAAGCCATGTTGGGCCAGGAAGATGCAATTGCTGGCCGTGCCGCTGCCCAGGTCAATCGCCTTGCAGGGCTGCAACCGTCCGCTCTCCACCAGTTCCACCAATTCTTTACGGGGC
>JBHHUI010000798.1:0-1851 GCA_046753805.1 Anaerolineales bacterium | reverse complement strand
ACGGCGCGAGCGGTATGGCCCCACGGCCAGGATGATGCTGATCAGATACAGCCCCAGCAGCGGAGCCATTACCAGCAACATGTTGAAGGGGTCGACGGTGGGTGTGATCGCCGCGGCGACGATCGCCACGGCCACGATTGCAAAGCGCCAGCCCCGAATGAGCATCTTCGGCGTGACCACGCCGAGCCACGCCAGGAACATGAAGACGAGCGGCATTTCAAACGAGATGCCGATCCAGAGTGTGAGCGACAGCACAAACGGCACGTAGCCCCGTGACGACCACTCCACACGAAAAATGTCCGGCAGGAAGTTCGCTAAAAAATTGATGGCGGCCGGGATCATAATAAACCATGCAAAGGCTGCTCCAAGAGCAAACAGGAAGAGCGCGCCCGGCACTACCGAGTACAGCACGCGCTTTTCGCTGCGCTCCAGCCCGGGCGCGAGGAAGCCGAGGATTTGCAGGAGGATATAGGGCGAGGCGAGCGCGAGGCCGGTTGTGAGACCGACCCGCAGCCAGACCGAGATGCTCTCCGTCGGTTCTAAGACCTGCAGATACCCGCCGTAGGGGGCTACCAGCGCGAGCAACAGCCGGTCTGCAAATGCCAGGCTAATCGCGCTGGCGACACCGACGGCAATCGCCATCCGCAGAATGCGCATGCGCAGCTCGCCGAGATGGGCCAGCAGCGGCATGTCGCCCTTCTTCGATCTTCGCGTCCGCGCACTCACTGGTCGGGATTACGCGGCGGGACCCAGGCCGAATAAACTCTGGATTCGGCGCCGTTCGTTCCGGGCTGCGCAGCGGATTTGGACAGCGACGGATCGTCCGGCTTGTCCGTCTGCCAGGCATCGTATGCTACGTCACGCCCGGTCAGCTCGTCATCCAGCGAATCCATTCCAAGGTGCCGCTGGATATTGATATTCCTCAGGTTGCGGATCATGTCGACATCTTCTTGCGTAATTGTGTCGCCGATCTCCTCGTTGAGTTGCTCTCGCAAGGTACTGAGTGAATCTTGCCAGATGATAGAGAACTTGCGCATCCAGCGGCCGGCCTGAAACGCATAACGCGTCATCCGCTCCGGCCCGAAGACCAGGATGGCCAGTACACCCACGAGAATGAGTTCCCAACCGCCGATTCCAAAGAAGTCCATATTGATAACAGGTGCGGTTATGCCGCCGATTGCGCTCGCTACCGAAGAATTATACCCCTCAACGAATAGCCGACCATGCGTTTGACAGTCGACCGCCCCGTCGCAGCCGCCGCGCCGTAAACAGAAAGACGCCCCAGGTTCGGGGCGCGAAGCGTGCTGGATGATGGAGGCGAACTACTGCGTCGAAGCGAGCACAGCTCGGCGTTCGAGTACCGTCAGAATAGCGCGGATGTCGTCGTAATCGGCATCGGCCACCGGATGGAAGCGGCGCACACCAGCCTGACGGAGCAGTCGCCGTCCGTCTGGGTCTGAGTCCATATTGACAAGTGCATCTGCCAGAGCGACGCGAGTGGCGGGCGGCAAACGCCGCGAAGCAACCACCGGCGGCATGCTTGCCGGCCCAAATTGATGGACCACGCGGAATACCTGTTCCCGTGCGGGCCGCTGTCTGAACTCCATTTCCAGCACGACGCTATCAATTGCAGTCGCGTCGACTCCCCCAGTTTCCACGGCATCCATTGACGCCGCGTGTGAACCGGTCTCTACCAGATCGCCAAAGAAATCGAGGTCGCTGCCACGCGATGCGAGGTGGTAGCGCGGCAGCACAAACCCGGAGCACGAACTGATCTCGTTGAAGGCGAAGCGGGCGCCGCGCAGATCATCGAGCGCGTGGAAAGACGAATCGCGTCGGACAATCAGGTCT